>JANXUB010000153.1 GCA_025352105.1 Burkholderiales bacterium
TTTTGTAGGAGCGGCTCTGCCGCGACCCTACTGACCCAAGCGCGCAAAGGGTCGCGGCAGAGCCGCTCCTATAGTGGGCAGAATTGACGAGACCGTCAATGACCTCAATCGTTCAATTTCGCGCATCAGGTCGCAAGCTCGCCGTCGAATACGAATTTGTAGGCACGTCCGATCCTGCTGCACCGTTGATTGTCTTCCTGCACGAAGGCCTCGGTTCGGTGACGATGTGGCGAGACTTTCCCGCCACACTTTGCGAAGCCATCGGCACTCGCGGCCTCGTTTACTCACGCCCCGGTTACGGCAAATCCACGCCTCGCCCGCTTGATGAGAATTGGGGCGTGGACTTCATGCACGTACAGGCGCGCGACGTATTGCCTGCTCTCCTCGAAGCGGTCGGCGTCGATGAGTCGCGCGAAAAGCCATGGCTGTTCGGCCACAGCGACGGCGGCTCAATTGCGCTGATTCATGCTGCACTATTCCCGCAAAAGGTAGGCGGTGTCATCGTCGCTGCACCCCACATTTTTGTTGAAGATATCTCGGTCACAAGCATCGAGCAAACCCGAGAAACCTATCTGCAAACCGATCTGCGCAGCAAGCTTGCGCGCTATCACGACGACGTCGATTCCGCTTTCTGGGGCTGGAACGATGTCTGGCTTAATCCAGCGTTTCGCGCGTGGAATATCGAAGCGCTACTGCCGCAAATTACGTGCCCCGTTCTTGCTATTCAGGGCGTTGACGATGAATATGGAACGATGGCGCAGATTGACGGCATCGCATGCGCCGTACCGCACGCGCATTTGCTAAAGCTGGAAAACTGCGGCCATTCGCCGCATCGTGATCAGCCAGGGGCCGTGATCGACGCCGTAAGAAAATTTATCGCTGCGCCACGGTAGACGTGGCGACGATTAGCACAGCGTAGTCGAGGCATTTTTCAGGCAGCCCTGGGCGGAAAAACGAAGTCAATGCGAACGCCCGAATCACCCTCTCTGAATGTTGCCGATGCGCGAACGATCCATGCTATCGACGAGCGTTGCATGCGTGCCGAGCTCTGGCTGCGCTGCGGTGCCACGCGTCTCCCTAGCGTTCAGCAATCCCCTCGGGCCGCACAAATAGCTGCGCTTCAATCGGTTCATTCACCCGAATATTTCGCCTGATCTCTTCGCTTGGGAATTGACCACCGCGCGAGGCCTTGCGAATCGTCAGCGTCGTGTGATCGACCCAAATCGCTTCTTCATAGCCACCCGGACTCTGCCCTCGCACGACGTGGCAACGGGAGCCCTCGAAGTCCTCGTCGTCGGCCATCATTGCCTGCTTCAAATCGGTAATCGGGATACCCATCCACTCCGGAAATAGCAGCGAGGCGATCGTATTAACCGAGCGCCCGGAGATACCTGTCGCGCCTGCCACGGCCATACCGAACCGCGCTTCTAACCGCACTTTTGCTGGCTTGTCATGATGTTGAGTCCAGAGGTAAGCCGTCTCCCCGTCGAACCCGCAGATGTGGGTGGAGATGACATGCGCCAACGGCGGATAGGGGTGCGGGCTCGCGAACTTGAACCGAAACAGATTGGGTTTTAAATACACCGTTGAGAACTGCGTCACATAGGGAACCGAGCCCTGTGCAGTGGACAATTTCTGAATGACGACGCCGTCATCACGGTATGAACTCATCGACGCATAAGCACCGGTGACGTTAACCAGCAAGCGATTTGCATCCATCATCGGCCTGTCCTTTTGAGTGAGTTCGTAACTTTTCTACGACGAAATCGCGTCCCGACGCAGACCGAAGTATTCGGCACTTCTACACAGATTGACACAGATTCACGCAGATTTTTCGTCGAACTACTCTATCAGCTTTTTTCTGTAATGGCTATTCAATAGGGGCTAGCTTGATGAAAAGTAAATAATCGATATTCAATAAAATAAGGTTTTAGCCCTTGTGCAGTAACGCTTACAGAAAAAAGCTGATCATCCCGAATGCCACGCCGGAAGCCGCCAATTTCGATGAATCGCGAGTAACCGCAACGTCGTGGCGACGAGCGCTCCGGCGCCGAGCGCGATTGTCGGCGACAACCCGCATGCCTCAGCTCCGACCAACACCCAACCGCCCAAAAACGCGCACACCGCATAGGGCCGATGATCGCGAAACGCCGATGGAATTTCGTTGCAGACAACGTCGCGCAACACGCCGCCAAACACCGCCGTGACCACGCCCATCACCACGGCAATCATCGCAGGCATTTGCGCATACATCGCGATCTGCGTTCCACTTGCGGCGAACAGCCCAAGCCCCAGCGCGTCGGGCCACAACATCGCGCGCTCGGTGACCTTAAAGTGCTTGGAGCGCAGCATCAGCATCGCGGCCACGCACAGCGCGAGCACCGCCCAGACGTAGCCGCTCTGCGCCACCCAGAAAAAGGGGCGACGATCCAGTAACACGTCACGCAACGTGCCGCCGCCAAACGCAGCGAGGCACGCCACCACCGTCACCCCCACCGCGTCCAGCCGTTTGCGCGCGGCCTCAATCACGCCAGAGAGCGCGAACGCTGCCGTAGCAGCAATTTCGATCATGGTTTGTGTGGTCGAGAGGGTTTGCGAGACGATGGCGATGGGGTTCATGGCGTGATTTTCATTCAAATGCGCGCAGAGTGACGCCATTTATCGGTGGCAGCGATTTCATCGCGATTTGTCCGCTTTACCGCCAGTCGCGATGGAATCGCTCCCACAAAGAAGCGCCGTAGCGCCCGCTGTCCCTTCACGCATCAAATAGACTGCGAACACAACACCCAGAGCATTTGCAATGACGATGAAGTTTTCAACCCGACGGCTGCGATTCGCGGTCATCAGCGCTACCTGCGCAGCGCTGCTGGCAGCGCCCACGCTCGCGGCCGACGCCAACAAAACGCTACGCCTGTCAACGTCTACCGCCGAAACCAGCTACGACAACGCGTTTGCCTCGGACGAGAGTTCGCAAACGATCACAGAGCGCATCAATGAGCCGATGCTCGGCTATCACTACCTCGCGCGCCCCGCGAAACTGGTGCCGCGCACGCTGGAAGCCCTGCCGACGATTACCGATAAGGGCGCAACGTTTTTGTGCAAAGTGCAGAAGGGCATCTTCTTCGCGGACGATGCCGCGTTCAAGGGCGTGCCGCGCGAGCTGACTGCGGCCGACTATGCGTTTTCGCTTAAGCGCCTGCTTGATCCGCAGGTGAAATCGCCGTGGCTTTTTCTGGTCGAAGGCAAGATTATTGGCGGCGACGAAGCGCGCGCCGCGGCGACGAGATCGGGCAAATTTGACTACGACACGCCAATGGCCGGGCTTGAGATCGTGGATCGCTACACACTGCGCATTCGGCTCAAAGTGCCGGACTACAACTTTGCCTACATGCTGGCCATGCCGAGCACTGGCGCGGCTGCGCGCGAAGTGGTCGACAACTACGGACAAGACATCGGCAGTCATCCCGTCGGCACCGGGGCGTATCAACTCCTGCGCAGCGAATATCAGCGCGGCAGCAAAACGGTTCTGGTCGCGAATCCAAAATACCGCAAGCGCACGTGGGACTGGACGTCAGACGCCACAGAGGATCAGGCGCTCATCAAGGCGATGCAGGGCAAGCCTGTGCCCGCTATCGGGCGCATTGAGGTCTACGCCATCGAGGAAGGCCAGGCCGCGTGGCTGGCCTTTCTGTCGGGCCAGCATGACTATCTGCCGATCCTTCCTGCATCGATGTCAAACGTCGCAAAAAACGAAGGGAAACTTAAGCCCGAGCACGCGAAGCTAGGGATTCGCCTGTTCCCGCGAATGAAGCCGAACGTCTGGTACACCATGTTCAATATGACCGACCCGACGACCGGCGGTTACACCAACGACAAGATCGCGCTGCGCCGTGCGATCTCGCTGGGCTATCCGCTTGATGAGCAGATTCGCATCGTGTTTCAGGGCGATGGAATTCCCGGCAAGGGCATTACGCCGCCTGGCGTTGTTGGATACGATCCGAAGCGTCCTCGTGTGCATGAATACGACCCAGTGCTGGCGAAAGCGTTGCTCGATCGCTTCGGCTACAAAGACCGTGATGGCGACGGCTATCGCGAGATGCCGGATGGTTCGCCGCTGACCATTCCCTACATCGCGCGTACGTCGGGGATTGAGCGTCAGCTGGCTGAGTTGTGGAAAAAATCCATGGACGGCATTGGTATTCGCCTCGCCGTCGAAACGCAAAAGACGCCCGACATGAGAAAAGCCGCGCGCCTTGGCCAGGGCAAGATGACCCGCGAAGGCTGGAACGCCGACTATCCCGATGCCGAAAATTTCTTTCAGATGCTGATCAGCGCGACCGCACAAACCGGCGGCGAGAACTACGCGCGCTTCCAGTTCAAGGACATGGATCAGCGCTACGACAAAATCCACGCCATGCCCGACAGCCCCGAGCGCAATCGGCTGATTCTTGAGATGGAAGACATCGTCAAGTATTACTCCCCATGGATCGCGCCGTGGCACGAGGTTCAGTACTACCTCGAACAGCCGTGGTTCATGGGCTACAAGCAGCACCCGATTGGGCATGATGCGTGGGAGTATCTGGACATTGGTGAGGGGCGACCGAAGTAGCGCGCACTGTTATCCAGATCGATTGCTGGTCAAGACGTCTGCACAACGTAGCGAGAACCCGTCAGGCGAGGAAAAAATCTCTGAAAATACCGGAACGTACATGGGTACGTTCCGGTATTTTCAGAGATTTTTGACGAAGCATCACGGGCTCGCAGTAGTTGTTCAGAGGTCTTCGTCAAACGCAAACACCATCTGCGCCCTTGCCCACGCGGGTTGCGAACCCACACCAAAAGCCGTCGCTGGCGTTAGGAAACCGGACCGTCGTGGCAGCGCGGAACAACCCGCAGCGCCCGCCCCCGCCAACAGCAAACCCGCCTCAGCAATCAGCATTGCCGTTGACCGATAACCCGGATGTCCATGCGCCGTTGCGCGACCTTGGACAACGCTGCCCGACGCCGAAGTGGCCTTCATGCGCAGCGTGTAACCGGACGCTTCAAGATGCCGCTCGCTTGGTCCTTCGCCCGGCTTCGGCCCGATCCATTCCATGACTTGCTTGATCGCCGCGCGACCGAGTTGATCGAGCGCACCATCGCGATCAATCGATTTCGCCATCGCGTTGAAACTGCGTGCGAGCATTTCGGCAACGACGCGCTGCCCCAACGCAAACGGTGCCATGCCGCGCGTGGACATCGCCTCTTCGTAGTGACACTCGCGCGCAAACGGCGAACCCTTGAGTCTGTTCAACAAACTGATTGATCGATAAATTACGGGCGGATTGACGAATGGCGCGGGCACGGTGGGCGCAAGCCAAGCACCAGATTCCTGGTCGAAACGAGCGCGGAAATCGTAGCCGCTCGTATCGCGAATAAGCGCTGCGATTGCGTCATCGCTCACCAATGCAGCCGGATCGGTCAGCGACGCGCCCGCACCCTCTTCCAGCATCGCCTTGATCGAAGCCATCGTGCCGCCCGACAAAATGTCGCGCGGCCGAAACGCTGGCGGCCCCGTGAACTGGTTGATGACTTCAACCGACGCGGCACGCTCTCCGGTCACGTCCTTCAGTCGCGATGCAATGAGCAACGCCGCCATGTCAAACGGCAACGCCTCAAAGCCACACACCGGGATGATCTTCGCTTTCGAGTCAATCGCAGCTGCCTGATGCCGCTCAATCATCTGAGCAACCCAGCCAATTTCACCGGTTAAATCGAGGTAGTGGGTGCCATGTTTTGCGGCAGCCGCCACAAACACCTCACCATTTTTTCCGTACGGCCCCGCGAGCTGGATCACAACACGCGTGGACGCAACCAACTTGTCAACGCTTGCTGCGTCGGTGCTGTCGGCAAGTCGAATCACAGGCTGCGAAGCTGCGTCCGCACAAAGCGGCAACAGAGCCTCCAGCTTCTCGCGGCTGCGCCCCGCAATCGCCCACTTGAACCCAGGCGGCACGTGCTGCACGAGGTGCTTTAGCGTTTGTGTGCCGGTGAATCCTGTTGCACCGAAGAGCACGAGGTCGAGCTTTTTTGTTGCCATGATTGCGGAGGCCAAGTCACCTGGAAACATCTAGTCTAGCTTTGCAACGGGACACAATCTTCTGCACGATTGTTTCGAATCCCCGCAACGTTGGGGCGCGAGTGTCACCACCTCGCCGGATTCAATCAACTGCCGGAGCCTCACGCACAGCGGCTGAGGTGCCTGAAAACTGCGCAACCGCAACGCCGCCCAGCGTCAGCGCAGCCCCGGCGATTTTGATCGTTGTGTAGTGCTCACCTGCGAACGCCCACGCAACCAAGCCAGCGACGGGAGGCATCAGGTACATGAGCGGCGCGGTGCGTGCGACGCCGCGTACGGCATTGATCCAGCCCCACAAAAGCCAACCCATAAACGCGGAAATCAACACTCCGAAAAAGATACCTGCCCAAACGCCGGAGGGTACCTGCGTCCACTCAATCGCGAGGCCTGCACTTGACGAAAGCAGCACGATGGGGATACTGCCAATCAACGTGGCGTAGGTCATGGTGACCACGCTGCCGAGGCGTTCGATGACCGGTTTGGATGCGACGGTGTAATACGAGAAAAAACTCGCAGCCACCAGCAAAAAAAGGTCGCCTCCCGAGGCTGTCCAGTTGCCAGCCAAGAGTTTGTCCGAGAGAAAAGTCAGCACCCCCGCGAACGCGATGGCGACACCGATCAGCTGTGCACGTTTGAGCTGTTCAATACCCATCAAACGCAGAATGAGGAGCGTAAATATCGGGCCGCAGGCGAGGATCAATGAGCTTGAAAACGCGGTCGACCAATGAATGCCGTAACACACCATGCCAACGTGCAACGTGTGCCCCACGACGCCCAATCGAGCCAGCGCCCAGAAATCGCTACGCGACACGCGTGGCCAGTGCGTGCCGTAGCGATGCAGCAGCAAAGTGATCGCGCACACAGGCATGATGAAATACCGCACAAACAGAAATCCGCCCGGCCCGGTCACGGTGTAAACGTATTTTTGTACCGTGAAATTAACGCCCCAGATCACGATGAGCGCGAGCGCGGCGGTCAGAGCAATGGCGGAGCGCTTGGCTTGCGCTTCGCAGGATAGGTACTGCATGTTGACGGCATTTTAAGCAGCGATCACGGCTCGCGATGACCGCTGCTTCGGTTTTCTCGTACGACCGAGCAAGACGCTCGGGAAGCGTTGTCCTAGTGTGATGATTGCTGCTGCATCTCCGCCTCATACCGCGCCTTATTCTCCGCATTCGGAGGATAGAGTCCGGGCAGCGGGACACCGAGGTCAACTTGCCGCATGATCCACGCCTCGAAGTGCTCCTGCTCAGGCGCGAGCGCCAACACATCGTCCAGCAAATCAGCTGGAATCAGCACTGCGCCGTCGTCGTCCACCACGATCACGTCGCCCGGAAACACCGCCACACCACCGCAGGCTATGGGTTGCTGCCACGCGACAAAGGTGAGCCCTGCAACCGACGGCGGTGATGCGACGCCGTTGCACCACACAGGCAAGCCGGTGCCGAGCACGCCTGCCGCATCACGCATCACGCCGTCAGTGATGAGCGCTGCAACGCCGCGTTTGGCCATGCGTGCACACAAGATGTCGCCGAAAATTCCGGCATCGGTCACACCCATCGCATCAACGACCGCGATGCAACCTGCGGGCATATCTTCCACTGCCGCGCGCGTCGAAATCGGTGAACCCCAGGACGCGGGCGTCGCCAGGTCTTCACGCGCAGGAACGAAGCGCAACGTAAATGCGCGCCCGACCGACCGCGGTTGCCCCGTGCGCAAAGGTTTGGTGCCGCGCAGCCACACGTTACGCAGCCCCTTTTTGAGCAGAATCGTGGTTACGGTCGCGGTGGTGACCTGCGACAGAATCGCAACGACCTTGGGGTCGAGCTGCATGTTGATCGATTGAGTCATGAGCGCGGGGGATTGAGGATTGATTGCAAGCGTGAGTTTACGCAGGATGTTCGCTCGATGCCCTCGGTTTGTACCGTTCGGGACCGTGCAATGCATATGGAAAATCTATTTTTCACACTACGTTGTAGTTAAAATCGCACAATGAGTTCGCTTCAATTTGAATGGGATGATCGAAAGGCGGCGGCCAATCTCAAGAAGCACGGCGTTTCTTTTGAAGAAGCGCGATCAGTTTTTCTCGATGATCGCGCTCGTTTAATTGACGATCCTGATCATTCAGATGATGAAGAGCGATTCGTTCTTCTCGGTCTGAGCAATTCACTTCGGCTGCTTCTTGTCTGCCATTGCTACCGAGGTGAAGCCAACATCATTCGCATCGTTTCTGCTCGTAAGGCGTCAACGCGCGAGTCAAAGGCTTATCCATAAAGGTGTCGCATGCGCAAAGAATATGACTTCTCGAAATCACGTAAGAATCCCTTCGCTTCGCAGCTCAAGAAGCAGATAACCATTCGTTTGGATGAAGAGTCGATCACGTACTTCAAGACAATCTCTGAGGGCGTGGGCATTCCGTATCAGAGCCTGATCAATCTGTATCTGCGAGATTGCGCGGCGTCGCAACGGAAATTGAATCTGAACTGGCAGTAACTGCGCTGCGCATCGACGGAACTCGCTAGTTCTCGCAAGACGCAGTCCGGTTAAGTGATGCCATCTACCCGTGGGCAACAAGTTGCCCACTCTACGAAACTACGAGCTCAAAAATTACAGATGGAGCTTTAAATTTTATGTGCTACATGACGGTACTGAGTACCACCTCTTCGACAGATCTTGCAGTGAACAACAACCACCTCGTGTGCTTCTCACCGAATCTTCCGGGAATTCCCGAAGAGAACTTCTTGA
>JANXUB010000193.1 GCA_025352105.1 Burkholderiales bacterium
AGCTCGATCATCTGGAACAGGAAGTTGATCGGCAGGAGCACAATCTTTGCGATGATATTGCCGCCGTGAAACGGCGTCATCGTCAGCTCGTGGATGTAGCCGCCAATGCCTTTGACCTTGATGCTTTCAACGATCATCAAGAGGATGACGGAGAGCGAAATCGCGAGCGTGGTGTTCAGGTCAGCCGTAGCGACCGGCTTCCAGGCATGAGCGAACGAATGCGTCGCAACACCGACGAAATCCACCGGCAAAAACTTCACCGAGTTCATCGCCAGAATCCAGACAAACACCGTGAACGAAACGGCCACGATCCAGCGGCGGTTGCCGGTGAACATGTCTTTCACCTGAGCATCGACAAATTCATAGAGCAACTCAAAGAACGCCTGCGCTTTGCCCGGTACGCCCTCAGTTTTCACGCCGCGCGACAAAATCCACAAGCCGCCAAATACGAGCGCGCCCAGCAACCAGCCCATGACGACAGTGTCAACGTTGATCTCGTTGCCGCCGACCATGCCGTGCAGGTTGGTCAGATGATGCTGAATGTATTCAGTGGGCGATTGGGTAGCGCTGCTGGCTTCGGACATAATTTTTTGTACCGCGTCAGTTGTTCTGTTTGTTGCTTACTTGCCAGCGTTGGTGAGCAACACTGCCCGCCACGTCAACAAAGTCACCAAGAATGTCGTAAACATCGCCGGAATCACCAGCGCATCGTAGAACGTCATGATTACGCCGAGTTGAACGGCAATAAAAACAAGCTTCACGAGTTCCGCACGAAGGATGGGCCAGAGTCCTGTTCCGTTCGAGTGGCTTAAACCAAAATTTGCTACAAACACATAGATCAGCGAGGCGAAGAGGTTGGTCAAGCCGCCCAAGATGGCGGACACCGCTCCATGCTCCCCCGAGATGAACCCTGCGATCACAGCGAACCCGACGGTGATGCCGAACTGCCAATAAAGCATCCGGACAATATTCGGGTTTTGCAGACTGACATCACTCAACATAGCAAACTAACAAAACGAGATTTCCATGAACACTGCGCTCCGATGGTTTGGGGCGCGGCGGTTTTCTGTAGTTTCATGTTGCTAGCGACGGTTTTGAGTCACGTCAATCCAACAAAGCGTACGATTATAGTCAGCTATCGGCGAATGTTGCAATGCACAAACCGCCTGATTCTTGAGGTTTATCCACCTCTTTAGTTAATAGCTTTTCGCCGAAATAACTATTTTGTTGGGGCTAGGGCACCATTTAGTCATATATCGACTTATTGCAAAACGGCCTTTTAGCCCACGTTCAACGGTCATTTTCTCAAAAAGCCGATGCCCCGGCGCGTGCTGACTACGCGTCCCAACGATGCGGCAATCGCACCAAACCCTGCTCACGCGAATCGCCGAGTACGGTGAAATTGCGCTCCACCGTGTCGTAAACACGCATCCCTTCCGGATCCATCGCATGTGCCCGCAAAGTGTAAGTTCCAGGCAACAAGGCCCATTCAGAGAAAGTGAGCGCAAACTCGAATGCTCCTGCGCCAGCGTCGTGGAGCGCAACGCCGTCGATCTCGGAAGTTGTGCCGTAAACCGGCGTGCCATCCATGCGAACGATGCCCACCGCAACCTGCGGTCTTCGCCCGTCACGGCTTTTCAGGCGACCGCGAACACTCATTCCCGTCGACGTGACCTGATCCAGTCGTAAATCGGTCACTGCATATTGCCCGAGTGCGGAAGCATCTCGCTCATCTTTCGCCACGGTTTGCTGCTTTTCAATGGCCTGCTTTTCCTCGTGAAACGCCTGATACGCAATCGAGACGTCAGCCGAAGTCCCAACCATTCGCATCAATCCATGATCAAGCCACACCGCACGTTGCGTGAGCTTTTTGACGTGGTAGAGCGAATGCGACACCAGTAGCAGTGTTCCGCCGTCCGCGAGGTAGCGCTCCATCCACGTGATGCACTTGTTCTGGAATGATTCATCGCCGACAGCGAGCACTTCATCGGTAATCAGCAAATCCGGTTTCAACGCGGTGACGAGCGCAAAGCCAAGGCGCACGACCATGCCGCTTGAGTAAGTTTTTATCGGTGCGTCAATGTGTTCTCCAATGTCCGCGAAAGCGATGATGGCGTCCAGTTGCGCGTCGAACGCAGCGCCGGTCAAGCCCTGCAAGGCTGCGGACAGCTTAAGGTTTTCACGACCCGTGTACTCGGGATGAAAGCCCGCGCCCAATTCCAGCAAGGCCCCGACCGTGCCGATGCGCGTAGCGCTGCCCGAACTGGGTTGCAACACGCCCGCGATAATTTTGAGCAGCGTTGATTTACCCGCGCCGTTCTCGCCCACCAGCGCAAACGATTCGCCACGTCGCACCGTAAAGTCAATGTCAGTTAGAGCGTGGAACCCTTCGGTTGATGGTTTTGCGACGAGCAAGCGCGCCAGCGCCGCAAAGCCCGCGCCATGCCGTCCGATGCGTGGAAAGGTTTTGCTGACGTGGCTGACGCTGAGCAAAATTTCACTCATAAATAATCATCCACATGCGGCGCGACGCGCTTGAAAAACGCATAGCCAATCAATGCAATCGCAACGCCGCCCGCGAGCAGCCATGCATCAACGAGCGCAAAGCCCGCGCCCGCAAGATAGGTGTCATGCATGCGCGCGATCAGGTGGGTGAACGGATTGGCCATGACCGCATCGCGATACGCCGCCGGAATCGATTCAACGCCATATTGAACACCGCAAACAAACGACAGCAGCATGAACAGCGGCCCCAGCATACCCTCGATATCGCGCACCAGAATCTGCGCGGTCGACACGATCCACGCGAACCCAAGCGCTGCGAAAAACAACGCAAACCATGCCGGCAGCGAGAACAGGATTCCAGTCAAATGCACCTGAAACCCGAGTGCGGCGAACAGAGCAACGATCACTGTCAGCGCCAGCCAGTTCAGCGCAAATGTCACCAACACGGTGGACAGCGGTACAAACGCGCGTGGCAAGGCAGTTTTGGTAATCAGGGCCGCCTGCTGAATCAGACTCGTCGCCCCTCGCGTCACGCTCTCCGCAAACGCAAGCCACGGCCACAAGCCCACCGCGAGAAACGCCACGTAGCTGTCGCCGTACTGCGCCGGCACCGGCGCTCGCATGAAGAGCCCGAACACCAGCGCATAAACACCCAGCGACAACAACGGCTGCGCCAGCCACCATATCGGAGAAAGCGCGCCGCCGAGGAAGCGATTTTTGACTTCACGTTCGACGAGTGCGCGGAGAAGTGGGTTGATCATGCGCGCATAGCCCGGCTCCCCTCCCCCCTCGTGGGGGAGGGGTTGGGGGAGAGGGGGTAGTTAGCGTTAAGCGCCATGCGACGGCCCCCTCTCCCTAGCCCTCTCCCACGAGGGGAGAGGGGACAAGAACCGCAAGCACTTCGTCCGCCAACGCCTGACTTGACGCGGCCACAATCGTCCCATCGCTCTTAAGCGTCAGCGCGTTTCCCGACCAATCGCAAGCCGCGCCACCGGCTTCAACAATCGGATTCACCAGCGCCGCAAAATCCACGGTCTTCAACCCCATCTCAACCACCAGATCAACGTGACCTGATGCAATCAGTGCGTAGTTGTAGCAATCGCCGCCGTAATAAACGCCCTTACAGGCCGCCTTCAAGCGACCGAACGCCTCGGCGCCTGCGCCCACAAACTGCTCAGGCGCAGTAATCAGCAAGATCGTTTCCGACAGGGGTTTGTGTTTTGGGTTCACCCGGATCGGCGCGCCATTAAACCAAGCCCCGGAACCCTTCACGCCGACCCAACGCTCATCGGTAATCGGCTGATCAATCACACCAATCACCGGCTGACCTTGATGCGTCAAAGCGACCAGAGTTCCGAATTGCGGCTTGCCACAGGTAAAGGCCTTGGTGCCATCAATCGGGTCTAGCACCCACACCCATTCGGCCGACAGATTCACGCTGTCGTGCTCCTCGCCCAGAATTCCATGTGCCGGAAATTCGCGCGCAATTTCCTCGCGCAGCCGCGTCTCAATCTCCATGTCAGCAAGCGTCACCGGCGTGGCGTCGGGCTTGGTCGTGATGGTGAGGTCGGAGCGGAAATAGCGTTTGGCAATCGGCCGCGCCAGATCGGCCAGATGCTCGGCAAAAGCCTTGTAGGGAAGAAGGTCACTCATATCGACGATAATTTTCGCTGATTCACTGACCCTGTGGGAGCGGTTCCACCGCGACAGGCCTCCGCGCCAGGAAATCGTCAGGCAAATCAGCCGCGGTAAAACCGCTCCCACAACCGCTTTTCAAAAAGGAAACACCCATGACGATCAAAATCGGCGACACCCTCCCCGCAGCCACCCTCACCGAATCCGCCGGTCAGGACGAGGCAAAAAATTGCCCGATGCCGCCAATGCCAGTGGACATCGCCGCGCTCGCCGCTGGCAAAAAAATCGTAATTTTCGGCCTGCCCGGTGCCTTCACGCCCACCTGCTCAGCCCAACACGTTCCCGGCTACGTCAAGCACTTTGATGCACTCAAAGCCAAAGGCGTCGACGAAATCATCTGCATGGCCGTCAACGACGGCTTCGTGATGGGTGCTTGGGGCCAGACCCAGCACGTCGAAGGCAAAGTGCGCATGATGGGCGACGGCTCAGCCGCGTTCACCAAAGCGCTCGGGCTTGAACTCGACCTCGTTGCAAAAGGCATGGGCGTTCGCTGCCAGCGCTTCTCGCTCTTGGTTGAAAACGGCGTCGTCAAGCAAGTCAACGTCGAAGGCGTCGGCCCGGCCAACTGCTCGTTCGCCGAGAACATGCTGGGGCAGCTGGGTTAAATCTCCACCGAAACAGAAAGCCCAGTGCGCTAAAACGCACTGGGCTTTTTTTCGCCCTGTCGCCGCGACATGTGCTTTGCACGCTCCTAAACTACCATTGCTACAAAGGGGAGATAGAGAAGCGCATGGCCCGGATTTTCGACAACATCAATGAAGACCTGCTAACCACGCTACGGGCGACGATGCAGGTTTCGCGTCGTGCCGACTTCTGTGTTGGCTATTTAAATCTTCGTGGTTGGCAATCGATTGAAGATCTCGTTGCGCCGTGGGATCCTGCTCAAGGTCAGATTTGTCGGGTTCTCGTGGGCATGCAAAGACCGCCGCACGAGGAGATTCGCGAGCTGTATAGCGTTTCCAAGGATGCAACTAACTCCGGATTGATTGATAACGCCAGAGCAACGCTGTTAAAGCACAAATTCGCCGCCCACCTGCGCGAACAGATCACGTTGGGCATCCCCACCGGCAAGGACGAAGCCGGATTGCGCGAATTCGCGCGCCAGCTCAGGGCGGGTCGCGTTGTCGTCAAGCTCTTTCTGCCGTATCCACTGCACGCGAAACTCTATCTGCTGTTTCGCGACGACGTCAATAACCCCATCACCGGCTTCGTCGGCAGTAGCAACTTGACCATGCACGGTTTGTCACGACAAGGCGAGCTCAACGTCGATGTGCTTGACCACATGGCCACCGACAAACTTTCCAAGTGGTTTGATGCCCGCTGGAATGAACGCTGGGCCTTGGATGTATCGTCCGATCTCGCCGACATCGTTGAGAGCAGTTGGGCGCGGGAAGCACTGATTCCGCCACACCACATTTATCTCAACATCGCTTATCACCTGAGCACTGAAGCGCGCGCCGGTTTGAGCCAATTTCGGCTTCCGGCACGGTTTGAGCGAGACTTGTTCGAGTTCCAGAAAAGCGCCGTAAAGATTGCTGCACGGCACTTGCACCGCCGTGGTGGCGTGATGATTGGTGACGTGGTCGGACTCGGTAAGACCATGATGGCAACCGCGCTCGCCCGCATGTTCGAGGATGATCTCGGCTACGAAACGCTGATCATCTGCCCGAAGAATCTGGCGCCCATGTGGGAGCGCTATCGCACGGAATATGGCTTACGCGGCACCGTGCTGCCCATCTCGCAAGCCACCAAGCGACTGCCCGATCTCAAGGCGTACCGACTCGTGCTGATCGACGAGAGTCACAACCTGCGCAACCGCGAAGGGCGGCGCTACAAGGCGATCTCGGAATACATCAAACAGGTGGACGCGAAGGTCATCCTGCTAACAGCCACGCCGTACAACAAGACCAAATCCGACCTGTCGAGCCAGCTACGCCTATTCATCGACGAGAAAGCCAATATCGGAATTCGGCCTGAGCGCTTCATGCGAAAACTCGGGCTGTCCGAAGCTGAGTTCGAGCGCAAGCATCAATGCCGGGTCAACTCGATTCTCGCCATAGAGAAAAGCGACGAGTTTGACGATTGGCGTGAGTTGATTCGCCTTTACATGGTGCGCCGGACTCGCAGTTTCATCATTCAGCATTACACCGACGCAGACTCAACCGGACGGCGGTACATCGCCGGACACGACGGAGAAAAGCGCTACTTCCCGGCGCGCCTGCCGCATTCACTCAAATTCGATGTGGATGAAACCGACGCGGCCGACCGCTACGCACGACTCTATTCACCAGCTGTTGTGGATCAAATCAACGATCTGCATGTTCCACGTTATGGCTTGGGGCTTTACGTTGATCCGCAGGCTGAAAAGGCGGCAACGTCTGCCGAACGCAAACAAATAGAAAACCTTGGCCGTGCCGGTAAGCGGCTCATGGGTTTTTGTCGAACCAATCTTTTCAAGCGCCTCGAATCATCTGGTTACTCGTTCATTCAATCGATTGACCGGCACATTCTGCGCAACCAGATTTACCTTTACGCCATCGAAAACGGTCTTGATTTACCGATAGGCATTCAAGACCCCGGCTTGCTCGATGGTGATCGCATTGACGAAGACGCAGAAGGCTTGCAAGGCGAAACTGAGGACCTACTAGACGGCTTGATTGATGAGGTTCCTGCTGAGGATGGCGTGCCGGACGATAGGGTTCGCGCCAAGGCGATTTACGCGCAGTATTCGGGCGAATACAAAAAACGTTTCAAATGGATTCGGGCTTCACTGTTCAGACCTCGACTCGCCGAACACCTCGCGGCGGACACGGAAATGCTGGCGCAACTCCTACGCGAGAACGGGCAATGGACACCAGCGCAAGACAAGAAATTTCAGGCATTGCGCGCGCTGCTGACGCAGACGCACGGCAAAGAAAAAGTGCTCGTCTTCACGCAGTTTGCGGATACGGCCCGTTACTTGGGACGAGAGCTTCGCGCAATGGGTGTCACGCACCTTGAAGTGGCGACGGGCGCGAGTGCTGACCCATACGCACTCGCCTGCAAGTTCTCGCCAAAGTCGAATAACAAAACGATAGGTAAAGGCGAGGAACTGCGTGTGCTCATCTGCACCGACGTGTTGTCGGAAGGGCAAAACCTGCAAGACAGTCACGTCGTGGTGAATTTCGATTTGCCCTGGGCCATTATTCGACTAATTCAACGCGCGGGACGTGTTGACCGTATCGGGCAAAAGTCGGAGCAGATTCACTGCTACTCATTCTTACCCGCCGATGGCGTTGAGCGTCTCATCCAGCTTCGCGGGCGCATTCAGCAGCGCCTAAAAGAAAACGCGGAGGTCGTCGGCACCGATGAAGCGTTCTTTGAAGATGAAGAAGCGGAGCAAACCATTCGCAACCTCTACACCGAGCAATCCGGCGTGCTCGACGATAACGACGACGAGGTCGACCTCGCTTCATACGCTCTGCAAGTCTGGAAGCAAGCAACGCAAGACGATCCCGAGCTAGCGCGCGCCGTGGAAGCACTCCCCCCCGTCGTGTATTCCGCCAAAGCGTTCACCATGGATGCGTCGCGCTTTCCGCTGTTGGGCGATGATGCTGCGGCGGGTGGCTCACTCGTCTACGTGAAATCTCCCGAAGGCAACGATCACCTCGCTTGGGTTGGTGTGGACGGCAAGACAATTACCGAATCCCAATTCACTGTGCTGCGTGCGGCGGAGTGTGAGGCGGGCACCCCCGCGTTGCCGCGCGCAGAGAACCATCACGATCTTGTCGCTACGGGCTTGGCGCTTGCCGTAAGTCAGGACAAAGCCGTCGGCGGTGGGCTGGGCCGCCCCTCCAGTCCGCGTCGCCGCACCTACGAGCGTCTCAAGCATTACGCCACCCTGCAAGGCCAAACGCTGTTCCGCGATGAAGAACTCGAACGCGCGCTCGACGATATCTATCAGCGGCCTCTGCTCGAAACAGCGGGCGATCTGCTTAATCGCCTCATGCGCAGCGGCGTGAACGATGAAGAACTCAGCGAAGCAGTGAAGTCCCTGCGTGAAGAAGGTCGCTTGACGTACGCGGAAGAAGACGCCGCATTGCGCGACCCGCGCGTCGTCTGCTCAATGGGCTTGATTGCTTGAGTCAGCCGATGACAGATCGACTCATCCCAACACACGAAACGCTAGTCGTCGAATTCAAAAGCGATCGCGACAAGCTTGATGACGGCGAGCTGATTGAAGCCTTGATTTGTCTAGCGAATTCTCAGGGCGGCACACTTTATTTGGGCGTCGAGAACGACGGCACTGTAACTGGATTACATGCAACACGTCCGCACGATATTCAACCGCTCGCCGCACTGGTAGCTAACCGCACTGCTCCAGCTTTATCAGTTGAGGTTGAAGCCGTGGTGCAGGAAGGTCTTCGGGTTGCGCTGATACGTGTGCCGCAGACATCTGCCATCACGGCTCGATCAGATGGTTTGGTCAAGCGGCGGCGCATCGGAGGCAATGGGCAACCCGAGTGCGTACCCTTTTTGCCTCATGAATACGCGAGCCGTCAAGCGGATTTTCAGCTCGTCGACATGTCATCGGAACCTGTGGCAGGCGCAACACTTGACGACTTTGACGTGTTGCAACGTGAGCGGCTCCGACGCATCATCAACACCAATCCGCGCAGCGATAAATCACTCGTCGGCTTAAGCGACGAGCAGCTTGACGGCGCGCTCTCACTGACGGTAACCCGCAGTGGGGTTCGCCGCCCGACACTTCTTGGCTTACTGCTTATCGGTGCTACGGCGGGATTGCAACGGTTAGTGCCCACGCACGAGGTACTGTTTCAGGTGCTCAGCGGCACGCGCGTCAAAGTCAATGAAAGCTCGCGGGCGGCGCTGGTAGAAGTCGTGGAATGGCTTGACCTGCTCTCGCGCGGCGTTAATACCGAGCAGGAATTTAACGAAGGCCTGTTTCGTATCGGCATCAGCCGCGTTGACGGTGACGCGCTACGGGAAGCCATCAACAACGCGCTGGTTCACCGCGACTACGCACGACGTGGCCCAGTGCGCGTGTGCTGGCAGGATATCGATCTCATCATCAGCAATCCCGGTGGATTCGTTGAGGGCGTGACGGTAGAAAACCTGCTGACTACCGAGCCGCGCCCGCGCAACCCTGCTTTGGCGGATGCTTTCAAGCGTCTTGGGCTGGTAGACCGCACTGGGCGCGGGGTGGACCTGATTTTCTCGGGCATGCTTCGCTTTGGTCGCCCTGAGCCTGACTATGCGCAGTCCATGCCCGATTTGGTCAAACTCAGCATCAGCACGGCCCCTGCGGACTTAGCGTTTGTTCGCATGGTGCTGCAGGAAGAGGCCCGACAAAAGGGCGATTTGCCGGTAGAAACGCTACTGATTCTTACAGCGTTGCGCGAAGCCCGACGTTTGAGTGCTGGCGAATTGGCCGTTCGGTTGCAGTGTCGTGCGGCGCGCGCATCAAGTTTGATGGAGTCGTTGTCTGAAAGCGGTTTGGTGCGCGCTCACGGTCAAGGAAAAAATCGTTATTTCACTTTGAGCGCTGCCGTCTACCGGGAACTAGGACAAAAGGCCGAGTATGTTCGGCAAGCGGCGTTTGAACCGATTCAGCAGGCGCAAATGATCAAAAACTACCTGAATGAACATGGCCAGATTCGACGCAGTGAAGTCGCTAATCTTTGTCAAATCTCACCTCGTGAAGCGGGCGCGCTTCTGGAGCGGATGGTGAAAGCCACAGAAATCCTACTCCACGGGCAACGAAAAGCGGCTTACTACACTGCAACCAAGCTATAGAAGACGTAGTTTTATGTCCTTTTATGACGGTTTATGCCAGTCTTAGAAACTTTAACCCTTTGATTTAATTAGCAAATTGCTAATTAAGACCTGAAAACATCCTTAACTTATGACCTTTAACCCACCCGGCAACGCATAAATGGCTACCCTCGATTTCGCCAGTTTCGAGAAACATCTGTCGGCCTTCGACTTTCCGCGGCTGTTTGTTGACGTGCTCGGCTGGAACCACGCGCCGGTCAACCGCAACTGGCAGCATGAACCCTTGGCGGGTGCCGAATACGAATATCGGGCGGTGGCCGAGCTGGGGGGTGTGGTCGCGCTTCAGGTGGTCACACAGCTCGACTGGCCGGACGAAGCGACGCGACTCAAGGTGTGGCGAAACATTGCTCGGCAGCACGCAGAAAACGTACTGATCTTCACCGAACGTAAAGAAAAAGCCGCGCACAGCCAGTGGTACTGGGTGAAGCGGGAAAAAGACTTAACCACCGGCAAGCAGAAGCTCATCAGCCGCCGCCATGATTACTTTCGCGGCCAGCCGGTCGATTTGTTCGCATCGAAACTGCAAGCGATGGTGGTGGAGCTGTCCGAGCTTGATGAAACCAGTCGTGTTTCAGTGCTCGAAGCAGCGCGCCGCATTCAGGCGGCGCTTGACGTTGAAAAGACCACCAAAAAGTTCTTCAACGCCTACCAACAGCAACACCTCGAACTGCTCGCGCACATCAAGGGCATAGCCGACGAGCGCGACAAGCGCTGGTACGCCAGCGTTCTGCTCAACCGCTTGATGTTCGTCTGGTTCATGCAGAAAAAACTTTTTCTGGACGGCGGCAACGCCGACTACCTGCGCACCAAGCTCGCCGAAAGCAAGGCACAAGGCGCAGATCGGTTCTTCGGCGAATTCCTCAATGCACTGTTCTTTGAGGCCTTTGCCAAGCCTGAAACCGACCGCAGCGCCACCGCCCGCAAACTCACCGGCACCATTCCGTATCTCAACGGTGGCCTATTCCTTCATCACAAGCTTGAGTTGGACGCCAGCCGCAACCCGCGCGTCGGCACCACACTTACCGTGGCTGATGCAGCGTTTGAGGGCATCTTCAATCTCTTCGCCAGTTTCACCTGGCATCTGGACGACACGCCGGGCGGCGATTCCGACGAGATCAACCCGGACGTGCTGGGCTACATCTTCGAAAAATACATCAACCAGAAAGCATTCGGCGCGTACTACACCCGCCCCGAAATTACCGGGTATCTGGCTGAGCGCAGCATCCACAAACTGATTCTTGAGCGCGTTTACGCCCCGGCCATACCGGAGCTGGGTTTCAAGGAAATCAAGTTCGACACGGTAGCCGACCTGCTCGCCCGCATGGACACGCAGGTCGCGCTAAAGCTCGTGAAAGAAGTGCTGCCCAGCATCACGATCTTGGATCCGGCGGTCGGGTCCGGCGCGTTTTTGGTGGCGGCGCTCAAGTGCATGATCAACGTGTACTACGCCGTGGTGGGCCGCGCCGAACTGGGTGCCAGCAGCGATTTGCAACACTGGCTGCGCGAGATTCAGCGCGAGCACCCGAGCGTGGGCTACTACATCAAGCGCTGCATCGTCACCGACAATTTGTACGGCGTTGACATCATGGAAGAGGCGTGTGAAATCGCCAAGCTCCGCCTGTTTCTTGCGATGGTCGCCTCGGTGCGCAACGTAGCCGACCTGGAGCCGCTGCCGAATATTGATTTCAACATTATCCCCGGCAATTCGCTGGTGGGGCTCATGCGCATTGACGAGCAGGAGTTCAACAGCAAGCAGGACGATCTGTTCAAGCCGCGCTACCGCGACTTGGTGGCGGAGAAAAACCGCGAGCTAGCCAACTATCGGCAAACCGCCAACACGCTTGGTGCAAGCAGCAATTTGCGGGCGCTGCGCGACGGCATCGACGCCAAGATTCAGTTTGCCAACGGCGTGATGAATGAGCTGTTGCGGGACCGCTTTGAGGCGCTCGGCGTGAAGTTTGAGCAGGCCACTTGGGACGCGAAAAAGAAAGACCTTGGCAAACCCATCAAACGGCGTATCGAGATTGCCGACATTGCCGCACAAACGCCGTTTCACTGGGGCTATGTGTTTGACGACATCGTGCAGCGTCGGGGTGGTTTTGACATCATTCTGGCTAACCCGCCGTGGGAGGTGTTCAAGCCGCAGGCGAAAGAGTTTTTTGCTGAATATTCCGACGTGGTCAGCAAGAACAAAATGACCATCAAGGAGTTTGAAAAGGAACGAGGCAAGCTGCTGCAAACGGCGGATGTGCGCGATGCGTGGCTTGCTTACGAGAGCCGGTTTCCGCATATCAACAAGTTCTTCCGGTCTGCCCCAGAGTATGAACACCAAAACTCGGTGGTCGATGGCCGCAAGGTGCCGACCGACTTAAATCTTTACAAACTTTTTTTAGAGCGAGCCTTTCACTTACTGAGACCGGGCGGCGAGTGCGGCATCGTGATCCCGAGCGGCATTTACACCGACCTCGGGGCCAAAGGTTTACGCGATCTACTGTTTGATCACACACAGATTCAGGGCTTGTTCTGCTTTGAAAATCGCAAAGAAATTTTTGAGGGTGTCGACAGCAGATTCAAATTTGTCGTGCTCACGTTTGAGAAATCTGTGGTGCCACGAGTGCAGGTTGCGGGAGAGGCCAACGCCAGCGCACCGCCGAACGATTTGCTGGCTAGCGCAGCTCGTGCCACGCGTGGGACCCTGCGCTTCCCCGCCGCCTTTATGCGCCAAGAATTGGTTGAGTTGGATCGGTTTCCGGAAGGCGCGCTTTGGATTGAAGTGCCGCTAATAAAACGCCTGTCTCCCGATAGCCATTCACTAATGGAGCTCAAAAGTGCGCTGGACGTTTTGATCGTGGAAAAAATGTCCGTGTTTCCGCTGTTGGGTGAGAAGATTTCCGGTACATGGAATATCAAGCTCACGCGCGAATTCCACATGACGGATGATGCATTCCGTTTCAAAACCGAATCAGGCTCCGAACGACTTCCATTGTTCAGCGGAAAAATGTTCCATCAATTCGAGCCAACTAACGCGCATTCGGGGTACTGGATCGAAGAGCGGGAAGCCCGTGTAGCGCTACTGAAGGGCGCGACGGACGAGGGGCAAAAGTTGGACTACCAAGGCTACCGATGGCTGCATAGGCGCATCGCGCGCAATACTGATTCCCGGACGCTGATTTCGACCATCACTCCTCCGAACGTCTTGACGGAAATGAACAGCACAACTATCGACGTTGCTGCCTCACAAATTTCACTTCCTGAGATGCTTTACTGGTGTGGTGTTGCCAATAGTTTTGTGCTCGATTGGTTGCTCAGACAGTGTGTCACCACAACCTTGAACATGTTTTACTTGTATCAACTGCCTGTTCCGCGCCTTACGCCGTCTGATACGTATTGCCAACAAATTGGCAATCGTGCCGCTCGCCTGATCTGCACTACCCCCGATTTCGACGACCTCGCAAAGTCTGTAGGCCTAGACCCTCACCCCAACCCTCTCCCCGAGGGAGAGGGAGCCCGATACGGCGCAACGGACGCCACCGAACGCGCCCAACTGCGAGCCGAACTCGACGGCCTCGTGGCGCATCTCTACGGCCTCACCGAATCAGAGTTCGTACACATTCTCGGCACCTTCCCGCTGGTAAAAGACGCGGTTAAAGTAGACGCGCACAACGCGTATTGCCGAGTGGCCAGCGGGTTGATTCAATGATTCCAGCGTTCAATCATTCGCATGTGTTGCCGCCGTATTTGGGCGACGATCCGACCTTGTTGGCCGAGGTTTCGCCTTACCAAACTTCGGCGCTGGAGCTCGTTCAACGATTGGGTGGCTCGCCCGAAAGACGCGCCTTGTTGACCGGCCTCTTTTCGTATCGGAAAGCACTGGCCGATCTCGGTTTTCAGCACGGCTTTCAATGGATTGATGGCAGTTTTGTGGAAGACGTGGAGTCCATCAAGCAACGTTCACCGGGTGACATTGACGTGGTGACGTTCGCGCATTCGCCGGTAGGGCTCAGTACGGCTGAAATAACTGCCACGCTGAACGCAAATGCTCAGGTATTTGACGCACAGCTTGCAAAGGCGCACTATGGTTGCGAGGGCTACGTCGTCCGCCTGGACGGCAAGCCGCAAAGCTTGGTGCGAAGGGCGACCTACTACTTCAATTTGTTTTCACATCGACGCGATGACCACGCATGGAAGGGCATATTGCAACTGCCACTCGAAAGCGACGATTTAGCTGCGCTGGATTTGATGCACAATGGTGATCGCGTAGAAGGAGATCAACGTGTTGCCGCAGCTTGAACGTCAGTATTTGCAAGCCAACCTCGCGCAGGTTCGGTGTTTTCTCGCGGAGGCAGAATCAGAGGACGACCCGATTGGTCGGCACCAGTACGCGCAACTCGTGGCAGAGTTCCAGCGCCAGCTAGACGAAATTCCTGCAACGATCGCGCGTTCACCCGCCACGGTCGCGCTCTTCTTTGGCGGTCGCCCCGTAGTAGGCACACACGGCATTCAGGCGGAATTTAGCGGCAAAGCGGTTGCGGGCTTTCAAAAGATTGTGAGCCAGCGCTTTGCAGCACAGGAGTTTGGTCCGCTTTCGGCGCGAGGCCGCGTGCCGCTCAAAGACAGCTCGCAGATGTTGGTGACCGATGTCGTGCGAGGGTCGTTTGGTTTCGTGTTGCAGTCAGCGCTGGGCGAGAGCGCTAGCGAATCGATGGACTCGGCGCCGGAGACCGATCTCAAAGCGGTGGTCGATCAAGTGGCTGGCTCCTTGTCGCGCATTGCCGCCGAGGACGGCTCACTGTTCGACGACGCTGTGGCTGACATTGATGATCGGCAAAAAGGCGCATTGACAGAATTTTTCAAGCTCCTCGACGATTCGGGGGCGACGCTTCGCATCGTTGAGGGCGAACGTGACTTTGAACTCACTCAAGCGGCGATCAGCCGAGCCCGCGCGCGCGTAGAAAACTTGCAAATCCGGGAAGAAATCAAAGAAATTTCAGGACACGTCGCTGGCTGGACAGACTACGCCGGAACTTTCGAGCTCATTGAGCACGACACGCACCATGTTTTGCGGGGCGCGGTGACGCGTGAGGCGCTTGATCGCGCGCGCGCCGAGCGCATGGAGCCTTATCACAAGCACGTGCGTGCCAGCATTCGCGTGCGCGAGGTCACGACACGCGCACGCGAGCCCAAGCTCGTCTACACGCTGGTGAGCCTGGCTCCAGCAGCCACACCCGACGGATGGGTTGACGCCAGTGAACAAATCCGCCTGGCAAGTTAGGGCTCCGCGAGCGGGTGGTGAAAGAGGCGATTGTGAACGCGGTGATCCACCGGGACTATCGACTCAATCGTGATATTTTCATCCGCATTTTTGACGACCGCATTGAGGTAGAAAGCCCCGGCACCTTCCCTGGCAACATCACGGCGGAGAACATCGTGCGCGCAGGCAGTAAGGCGCGCAACCCACTGGTGGCGACGAATCTGCGTGAATTTCCCAACGCACCGAACATTGATACGGGTGAGGGCGTGAAGGCGATGTTTGCAGAAATGGACGAGGCAAAGCGCTACCCGCCACAGTATTGGCAAAGCACCGAGGCGGCCGTTGAGCACATCACGCTGACGCTCTTCAACCTGGAGCGACCGACCGCATGGGACGAAGTGAGCCACTGGATAGACAAAAACGGGCCGATTGGCAACAGCCAACTGCGAGAGATCGCGAAAGTGGACTTGGCCGGTGCGTCGCTCATGCTGCGTGAATGGGTGCAACAAGGGTTGTTGGTGCCGTTGCCTGATCGTGGCAGAAAAAACGCGGCCTACGCCAAGCCGGCCACAACCCAAACGCCAGATTTATTTGCAAACGGAGAAAAAGATAAACTGAGCGAAGCTTGATTTCCTTTTGTTTTCAGTGACTTAACTGTGCCGTTACTATTATTGACGGTGCCTCACCCAAAAAACACGCGTTTTCTGCCGCGACTCGGTGAGTCATCACTTGGCGTCGGATTGCCTCGCATTCAGCGGGCAAACCGTGTCGTAGTGTTTTCAGAAATGCGCGCCTTGCTTTTCAATGCGGCGAAGTCATAAATAGTGTTCTTTTTTTTGTTTATTATTTTTCCTGGAAAATAATAAACGACAGAAAGTCACTTTGTTATGCAAAATCAAGTAGTTAGACAGCCGTTTATTATCAAAGTGCTGGATAAATACACAGAAATCTGGTCGTTTGAGAAAGATTCGGTGCCTTTGCAAGGCATCGGCGATGTTGCTTTGCTTTCGCGACCGCTGACCGCTTTCTTCGCTTCACGCCGATGCCCCGGTGCCGCGATTCGGGCGGCAACGGATTGGACGCTGGCGCTGGCACGCGCGAAGCAACCCGTGGTGAGCGGGTTTCACTCACCGCTGGAGCAGTCAGTCCTAACGCTTTTGCTACAAGCGCGCTGCCCCGTGGTGGCGGTGATCGCGCGCCCGCTGGTGGGTGCCCGCCTTGACAGCGCGTGGCAAACCGCCATCGCTGAGCGACGCATGGCCGTGGTGACATCGCACACCGCCAGCCGCCGGCTTACGGAAACACTTGCCGTCGAACGCAATGACTTGGCCGCCTTGTTGGCCACACGCATTGTGATCGCGCACGCTGAGCCGGGCGGATCGCTTTCACTGGCGCAGCTGCGCTGGCGGGCTGGCGGGGATGCCGTTGAATTGCTTTCAGCGAGCACCGGATAGTCGCTCAGACCGCCGACAACCCAGATGCCGCCTACCTGCCGAGCGCTGCGGCCTCGGCCTTGCAATCCAGCGCCGACTTGCGACCCTTCGCACGTGCTGTCGCAATCTCTTCCTGAGCCGCTGCCATCTGCGCGCGGAACGTTTCGTTTGCGTGCAGCTTCGCCACGGTTGCCGCCGCCATGAGACGTCCGGCATCGACATCGCTTTGCCAGTGCACGCCACAGATCACGCGGCTTTGCCCGAAGGCGAGTCCGCGTGCGATCAGCGCGTCCGTCCGTTCCGGAGCTAATTCCGCCAGCATCAGCGCCCACGCCCAGCCCAGCGACGCGTGCCCGGACGGATAGGAGCCGTCTTTGCGCAACTGCGCGTCTTCTGCGGGCGTACACATCGTTTCGTTGACGGCGACAAACGGACGCGGGCGGTTGTAGTTGTCCTTCGCTGCATACGTCGAAAGGCCCGCATCGAGCAGCGTACGCCGCAGCAGCATGGTCAGATGCGGCGAGCTCTCAGCGTTGATTGGCATGTCCATCGCGCAGGAAAAGGCGTCTCCCGCCGCTGGAAATTTCAGGTTGGCGTCCTTCGCTGCGAGCTGCCAGCGCGGCGTGTCGCGCAGGCAGCGCGTCGTCCGATACGTGTCAAGATCGGAGGCGGCCAATGCCGAACCATCTTTCGGCGGTGTCGGCAGCAACGCGAGGCTGTTGGGCAAGGACTTGCGCTCCAGATAACCGAGCGCGTAGCCTGAGCCGGGGCGCAGCTCGCCTACCTCGGCCAGCGTGGTGGGTGGCTTGGGCGCGGTGCTGCATGCCGCTAGCGTGACGCCCAGTGCGACGATAGCACCCATTCGACAGAGTGATGAAACCATGAAACCCTCCTTGTATTTTGTGCTGCAAGGATAGCTGCTGCGAGGAACGTTCAACACGACTAGTTCCAGAGCAGAAGATTTCCGTATCATGCGGTTTCCGCCCACGCTCGACCCTCACCAATGTTGCAACTCCCGACCGATAAATACCTCGCGCTGCGCGTGATCCCGATGCCGGCCGACGCCAATGCCAACGGCGACATCTTCGGCGGCTGGATCATGTCGCAGGTGGATCTGGCGGGCAGCGTGCCTGCGGTGCGCCGTGCCAAAGGGCGTATCGCGACCGTCGCAGTGAATGAATTTTTGTTCAAACAGCCGGTGCAGATTGGTGATGTGGTGAGTTTTTACGCGACAGTGAAACGCGTTGGCCGCACGTCGATCACGGTCGATGTTGAGGTGTATTCCGAGCGGAATCGTGGCACGGTGGTGGTGAAGGTCACCGAGGCGGAATTGACGTACGTGGCGATTGGGCCGGATGGCCGTTCGCGTGAATTGCCGCCTGAGGGCGATACGGTTTTGGTGTAGTCATGCAAGCACTTCGCACAGCACTCCTCGCCGGCTGTCTGCTCGTGGCGGGCCTCGCCCGCGCAGAGATGATCACGATCCCAGCCGAACACATTGGCGAGGGTAAAACGCTACGTGCGCAATGGTTCACGCCCGATGCAAAGAGCGCTACGGGAGCTGCGGCCATCCTGCTGCACGGCTGCGGCGGGCTCGGCGCAAATCGCAATCTGAACGCGCGACACAAGGCGGCGAAAGACTGGTTTATCGAACGCGGCATCGCGGTGGTCTTTCCTGAAAGTTTCACGTCGCGTCGGTTTGAAGAAGTCTGCACAATCAAAATGGCGTCACGCACCATCCGGCAAATTGACCGCGTGCAGGACGTGATGGCGGCGCATGCGTGGCTGAAGACGCAGCCTGGCATCGACGCCAAGAAAATCGTGCTGCTCGGCTGGTCGCACGGTGGTTCGACCGTGCTCAACACGCTAACGCATCGCGCGCCATTGGCCGAGTTTGATGATGACGTGAAATTCATCGAGGCGATTGCGTTTTATCCCGGCTGCTCGCCATTCGCGAAGGATTCCGCGCCTGCAAAAATATCGTCGCCGCTGACCGTTCTGATGGGCGACGCCGACGACTGGACGCCTGCCGCGCCATGTTCGGCCTTTGTCGCGCGACTCAAAAACAACGACCAGCCCGCAACCATCACGCTCTACCCCGGCGCGTATCACGACTTCGACAATCCGGCGGGCAAACTGCGTGTGCGCACCGAGGTGCCGAATGGCGTGAACGGCAGCAAAGGCGTGACCACGGCCCCCGATCCGAAGGCGCGTGAAGATGCGATGGCGCGCATTGATGCGCTGCTGAAAAAGCGTGGGCTCGCGAAGCTTGCAACCGTCACCGACAGCAAGCCCTGAAGGATCAGTTTCATCGCGGACGTCGAAGCAGCTTTCTCAGAAAACGTGCTGTAGCGCTTATTTAACTAAGGGTGACCCTTGATGGATGCTCAAAGTCGGGTTCAAACGTTTCATGTCTCTAGCCCATATAAAACCGGGCTTACATCCGAAAGCTGTACTCGATTTAACGCTTTGATTTTTCGAACGGTGAGTTATCCCACCGCAGCGTCCAGAACAAATCAATCGCCGATTCTTCGCCTGACTGCGCGCGGATATTCAGGCTGTTGTTGATGCGATAAATCAGCTGCAACGTGCCGGTTGTGGCCTTCAGGCCGCGCTCATAGCCGACGTAGAGACGATCTGAAATTTGCTTGCCGACGGTGACTACGGTGTCTTTCGTGGTGCCGCTGTTGGTCGCGACGCCCAGCGTGTCGAGGCCGAGCTTGCTGCTGATGCTCTCGCCTTCGCCTGCAAGCAGCGCGAACGCGGCTTTTTGCACGAGCGCTGTGTCATCGCGACTCAGGTTGTCGGAGCTTTTTCCTGTCACCAGCATGGCGAGTTTTTCCGTGTCGGCGCGATCTGGATCGGCGTAGAGCTTGATGCGCGGCGCGAGCGCGGTGCCGGTAATCGCGACACCCACGGTTTGGTCGGGATCGCTGCGGGCGCGCAGGGCCAAAATGTCGAGACGCGGATTGTTGAGGCTACCCGTGAACGCGACCTGTCCACGATCAATTTCGAGGTCTTGCCCGTACGCGCGATAGGTGCCGCGCACCGTGCGGACGTTGCCGTTGGCGGCGAGTTGGCCGCCCGGTGTGGTGAGCTTCAATTGCCCTGCGAGACGGGTGTTGATGCCGCGACCTTTGAGCTGTAAATCGCCGCCCAAATCGAGCACCAGGTCAACGTCGACCTTTGTTTTGCGCGGTGGTGTAGGCGGAGTCGAGGCCGCTTGCATTTCTGCCGCAGTGGGTTTGCGCTGGACATAAACATCGTCGGATAACGTGGGCGCGTCGGCCTGCGAGATATCGAAGAATCCACGATCAATCTTGAAGCTGCCGTCCAGTTTGATCGCGTCATTGTTGGCGCTCAAGCGCGCCGTCCCGCTGACCTCCACGCGACGATCCACACGGCCCAGCAGGCGGAAGTTTTCCGCTTTCAGGGTCAGTTGCACGTCGGGTTTGGTCGAGAGCGTGCCCTTGCCATCCACCGTGATACGACCGCCGCCACCGCGCGCGTTGACAGCCTCCAACTGCACCTGATCGCCAACGAAAACGATACGCCCGCGACCTTCAACCAGGTCAACCCCTTCAAGTGAATTTTTGACGCTCAAGTCGTTCAACACGAGCGCGCCTTGACCTTTCGGCACGCCCAATGTGCCGCTGAATTTCGCCTCGCCGTTGAGGCCACCACCCAAGCGCCAGCCCGGCGGCAAGAAGCTACTCCATGCAGCCAAGTTGTCGAGACGGGCGGTGAGTTTTCCGTCCAGCGGTGACGATGTTGGCGGGACGATATCCTGCACCGACGCAGTGATGGTGGCTGTTGCTTCCGCGCGCCCAATACGCTCGCCATCGATGATTTGCGACACGCGCCAAATGCCCTGATCAGCGTTCAACGTGAACTTGAGTTCGCGCAGCCCCAGCAGTCCGGAACCTGCATTGTCGCCGATGCGAAGGTCTCCCGACTGGCGGGCGAGTTCCAGCGTGGCGCGCGTGCTGGTGTCCGATGAAACCGCAAAGCGGCCTGCCAGCAGCAGATCGCCTTCAAGCCTTTTGCCGCCGAATTGACGCTCAAGCGCCACGAGATTGAACGGGCCGAAATTGCCGCTGCCAGAGAATTTAGGTTTGGATTGTGCAGCGCTCGCAGCGGAGTATTGCAGCGCCGACCAGTTGATCGGCACGGTGGCGACAAGCGCCTTTCCTGCATCCGCAGCGAACATGCTGCCGGATGTCGGAGTGCTACTTTTCCAGCGCAACGTGAATGGTTCTACCCTCGCCCAGACTTGCGGCGCGGCACCTTCGCGTGCAGCCGTCTCGTTGACCTGCAAGCGCTCAATTGCGCCCGTCCATGCCGCAAGCGCGTTGCTCGCCGTGCCTTCAGCGCGCCCCGACAGCGCCGCGCTCAGTTGCAAATTGCGTTCGCCCTGTTTCAATGTGCCCGTGGCTTCGATGCGGTGTTCCCGCAAGCTGCCTTTGCCTTGCAAATTCAACGAGCCGACAGAAGTGTTTGCCGGAGCGCCGTTGCTGATTCCCTCGGCGCTGAGATCGAGATTGAACGGCGCGTCGGGTTGCAACGCGACCTGCAATTTCGCTGCGAATTTCTGTACGCGAGTGGTTGATTGCACTAGCTCTTGCCCGTTAGCGCTCGCGTCAACTGCAAGCGCGTTCCACTTACCCGACAGCGTGCCCTGACCCTTTATGACGCCACTTAGTGTCGCGTTACTCACTTCGTCGCCTTTACCCGCTGCGCGCGGCGCGGTATCCAGCGCTTGCAGCACACTCAGATTTTGCGCGTCGAGTGACCATGTGAGCACATCGCTGGCACTACCCAGCCGACCGCTCCATTGGGCGCGATTGCTAGCGAGGGCAAGATTGCCGCTGCTCTCGATACGCGGTGGCAAATTCGGAGCGTCCGCTGGCCCCAGCAAGGTCAACTTTGCGTCCCCTGTAAGCGGCTGCGTTCCCCAACGGCTGTCCTTGACAACAACGTCCGCGCTCGCCGCGATGGGCTGGGTCAGGGCGGCGGGGTCAATGATCGCATGGCCCTTGATGCTTCCGTTGAGCATCGCGCTTTTGGCTGCACCCGTGCGTGGTGGCATGAACGCGAACGGATCGAGCTTTGACCACACAGTGTCTGTCGTTAAGCGCCAAGGTCTGCTTTTTTGCGTCGCAACGGTCGCGGCCGCATTGGCGTTCGACACTGCATCACGCTCGGCAACCAGTGTTCCGCGAACCTGCGCGGCGCCAGCGGTGACGTTAACTTCGCTCAACTCGATGCGCGTTTGCTGAATTTTTCCGACAACGTTGACTTCAACGCCAGAGCGCAAGCCCGTCGGCAAACGCTTCTGATCAATGAGTTCGGCGAGCGCGGTGCCTTTCAGTTTTGCGCTCAGTGTGATGGGCTTGAGCGCCGTGGTGTCCTCGCCTGCCGCTGTCACTCGCCCCGCGACTTGCAGCGCGGGCCAACGTGCGTCCAGTTCGGCAAGCTTCACGTCGCTGGCATCGAACGCGAGTTGCCACGGCCCGGTCTTCCATGTTCCGCTGCCAACGATGCGCCCGGCGTTGCCTTTGCTGCCCGATAGTTGCACGTTGAACGCATCAATGACGGCGTTTTGCGGCGTGCCGCTGGCGCTGATTTTTAGCGCCGAAACAGGAAGAAGCTTTCGATCCAACGGGCCCGGGGTGGCGTTAGTCGCCTCAACGACGATTCGCATGGGCTGGCCTTTAATCAGCGCAATATCGGCCTTGCCCGTCAGCGTTGTAGAAGGGGCGCCGGGCACCAGCTTGCTCACGTCAAAACGGTCAAAACGCGCAGCAAGCGCGGACAATGGCATCGCTACAAACGGCTGCACGCGGGCAGTGGCGTCGAGCGACTGATCGGCGGCGCGCGCGGTGACGCTCACTCCGAAATTCTCAAGCGGGCCATCAGCATTGAGCGATGCTGTCCATGGAATTCCGGCTGCATCGCCTTTGGCTTCTTGCCGTGCAGCAACGTTTGCCTTCAATGTGAGCGGCGCTTGCGGCGCGAGTGTTGCGTCGCCATTGATGTGCAGCGTGTCAATCGTGGCATTCGCAAGTTTTACGAGATGCGCTTTCGGGCCGAAATCAATTGCGCCGCTGATGTCAGTGACGACTGTTGCTTTGGCGGCTTCGGCCGTTTCAGGATGAACGCTGAGCTTGCCAATCGTCAGCGCGTCAATCACCAGCGCAAACGGTAATTCCAACGATTTCGGTGGCGGGCTGGGCTCGGTGGGTCGCGTGCTGACATCGACTTCAGCGGCGCTCAAACGATCAAAGTGAAAGCGCGGCGGATGCAAATCGTAGTCGGCAAGTGAGTAGCTCAAGTTGCGAATCAGCACGCGTGATGAAGGCAGCGCGATCTGAACTTCTTTGGCGGAAAAATTATTGCGTAGGTCGCCCGCGGGTTCCACGACCGTGACGAGCCCGTTGCTCCACGACTGAACCGCACCGAACAGGGTGCGCTGCCCCTCGACGGTTTTGATCAGATAGAAGACGGCAACGACGATCACAACGAACGTGACCAACAGCAAGGCAACGAGCCCGATCGACCAGCGCACCGCGTGGTGCCTGAACGTGCGTACCTTTCTCGGCTTTGCTGGAGCGTTAGTTCCCACTAAAAAGTGACCCCAACCGACACACCAAAGTTCACTTTTTTCGTCTGCTGGGCATAGGCGAGATAACCGCTCACTGGCCCCACCGGGCTGCGCCAGCGAGCGCCAATGCCGTAACTCGTATTCGCTTTCCAAGCGCGTGGTGAATCGGCTGCATCACCGACATCGGCGAACACCGTGCCATAAATTCCCGGCCTGATTTCTCGCGCTAGCTCCGCGCTGCCGGTCATCAAAAAACGTCCGCCCGCGACGTAAGCACCTTTCGGATTGATGCCTTGAATTCCCAGCGTCTGAAAGCCATAACCGCGCACCGACACTTCGCCGCCCGCACGGAACAACAGGCTCTGCGGAATGCCAGCGGGCGTGTTGGCAAACACCTGGCCGACTTCAAGCCGTGCCTGCGTCAACCACTTATCGCCGAGCGGATGAAAGTAGGTCGCCCGACCCAGCGCGCGCAAAAAGGGTTTGCCACTTTCGGTGTTGCCAAAGCGAGCGCCTGCGCCGATTTGTCCAGACACCGCGAGGCCCTGTGTCGGGAATACGGGGTTATCAACATTGCGCCAAACCATCTCGTAACCGGCGAGCGCCGCTTTGCCGGTCAGGTCGCTATTCGGGTCACGCACAGCCGAGCGCAGCACGTCAACGAAGTAGAGTCGCGTAATGCGATCAGCGTCTTGTCGGCGACCAATGCGCAGACGTTGACTGTCGATCACAAGGCCCGCCACGTCGCTGCGTCCGGCCGACGCCGACACCAGATTTCGATAGTTATTCGGCAGCGGATAGGACAAAAAGTCTGCGCTAAAACTGCTCTCGTCGCGCGCCCAGCGCAGGCGCGTGAGCGATTGCCAGTCAAGCCCGAAGAGGCGAAGGTATTCGTGTTCAGCGGTAACGCGCGGGCCATTTTCCGTGCTGAAGCCAGGCCCGAAGAGGAGTCGGTGCAACGTCTGCTCACGGAGCCGCACTTGTACTGGAACCGCATCGGCCAATGCAGGATTGGGCTCAATATCGACTACTGCCGCACGAAATAAGCCACTCGCTTGCAGACGATCCTGAAAGTCCAGCAAGGCTTTTTGTGTGTAGGGTTGACCGGCGGTGATCGTCGACAAATTATCGACGGCGGAGCGTGGATAGCGTTGCAAGCCAGTGACGGTGATCGCGCCAAAACGAAATTCCGGGCCACTGTCGAAATCGACTTTGAGCGCGGCTGTGTTTTCGTCAGCATCAATCGTTGCCGCGCTGTCGGCGATGCGTGCGGTCGGGTAGCGGTCGACCCAGAGCGAGCTCAACAACGCGCTCTTTGACGCGGACCACACGCTGTCCTGAAACGGAGCGCCGACCGGCAAACCCCAAAGGTTCCGGAGCGTGGCGACTCGCGTTGCGCCGCCAGAGTCTATGGTGATCGCGCCAGCAGGCGTTAGCGTGACAGACGCGATGCGCGTGCGCGGCCCCGGTGCAATGGTGACTGTGATCTTGCGCTGTGTTGAACTCGCGTCTTGCAGACCGGACGTTTCAATGCGGATGTCCGCGTTGAAATACCCCTCTGCCGCAAGCAATTTGCGCAGTTGCTCCGGCGCAATTTCAACGAGTCGTGTGATCTCCGCGTTCGTAACGTCCGCCTGATCAGCGAAGCGCGCAACATCGGCGTAGCGCGTCAGCGTTGCACGCAGCGCTGAGGGCACATCTGGCGCGACGAATGTCACCTCATACGCGGCTGCGTGAATGATCGGCGCACAACACAGCGCCGCAAGCAATGCCGCAGGCTGGCGCACGCCCAAAGCGGCACGCAGGCGAGCCTGAGGGAGCAGGGTTTTAAGCCAGTTTGCGCCGAACAATGTCATTCACTTGTGCTGGATTAGCTTTCCCCTGTGAGGCCTTCATGACCATGCCGACGATGCTCATCAGCGCCTTTTCTTTGCCGGCTTTGTAGTCGGCTATTTGGGCTGCGCTTTTTTCGAGCACTTCGTCGACGATTTTTTCTATGGCGCCGCTGTCGCTGATTTGTTTCAAGCCTTTGGATTCAATGACGGCGTCGACGCTTGCCGCCTCGCCGCTCCACAGCGCTTCGAACACCGTTTTCGCGATCTTGTGGCTAATCGTGCCGTCGCTAATACGTGCAACAAGATTGGACAGGCGCACTGCGTTGACGGGCGACTGCTCAATGGTTTTGTCTTCGCGATTGAGCGTCGCCGATACCTCGCCCAGTATCCAGTTGGCGACCAGTTTGGCGTCCGCGCCAGAGTTTACGGCTGTTTCAAAGTAGCTTGCGGTTGCGCCGTCTTGCGACAACAGCAATGCGTCGTAATGTGAAAGTCCATACTGCGACGAGAAGCGCGAACACTTGGCTTCGGGCAGTTCAGGCATTCCCGCTTTGATTCGCGCCAGCATCTCGTCGCTGACCACCAACGGCGGCAAATCAGGATCGGGGAAGTAGCGATAGTCCATCGCGTCTTCCTTGCTGCGCATGGCGCGCGTCTCGCCGGTGTCGGGATTGAACAGCACGGTGGCCTGCACGATCTTCTTGCCGTCCTCGATCTGCTCGATCTGCCATCGCACTTCGTAGTCGATGGCCTGCTGCATGAACTTGAAGCTGTTCAGGTTCTTGATTTCTCGGCGGGTGCCGAATTCCTTCTGCCCCATGGGGCGCACCGAGACGTTGACGTCGCAACGGAAGGAGCCCTCCTGCATGTTGCCGTCACAAATGTCGAGGTAGCGCACGAGGTTGTGCAGGGTCTTGGCGTAGGCAATCGCCTCTTTACCTGAGCGCATCACCGGCTCGGTCACGATCTCCAGCAGCGGCGTTCCGGCGCGGTTCAGGTCAACGCCTGATTCCGAGTCGAACTGCTCGTGAACGCTCTTACCCGCGTCTTCTTCGAGGTGCGCGCGAGTCAGTTCGATGAACTTCGTCGTCCCGTCATCCAGCGTGATCGTGAGACCGCCGCCCTGCACAATTGGCGTCTCAAATTGCGAAATTTGATAGCCCTTGGGAAGGTCTGGGTAGAAGTAGTTTTTGCGAGCGAAGATTGAGCGCTGATTGATCTTCGCACCAATGGCCAAACCGAACTTCACAGCGCGTTCAACTGCGCCAATATTCATCACCGGGAGCGCGCCCGGCATCGCGAGGTCAACGACACTCGCCTGCGTATTGGGCGCAGCACCAAACGCAGTGCTGCTACCACTGAAAATTTTCGACGCGGTGGTCAGCTGCGTGTGTGTTTCAAGACCGATCACTATTTCCCACTGTGCCATAACCATTACTCGCTGCGTTGTGGTTTTCCCCCTCTCCCCTCGCGGGAGAGGGTGGGCGTGAGGGGGCAGTTGATCTGTGGAGCCATGTTTGCGCTCCGTGTCACCGAACCCCTCACCCTAGCCCTCTCCCGCAAGGGGAGAGGGGACTGATCGCTGTTCTTTCGCGGAAAGAGCTAAATGTTTGGATGGCGCTTATGCCAGTCCGTCGCCAACTGAAACTGATGTGCCACGTTCAGCATGCGCGCTTCGTCCAGATAGTTACCGATAATTTGCATGCCTACGTGTTGACCATTTTCGTCTACGCCGCACGGGTGGCTCATCGCCGGTTGACCCGTCAGGTTGGCGCAAATGGTGAAGATGTCATTCAGGTACATCTTCACTGGATCGTCCGACTTGCTGCCGAACTGGAACGCGGTTTCCGGCGCGGTTGGTCCCATCACCACATCGCACACTTCGTAAGCACGCTTGAAATCCTCGGCGATCAGGCGACGCAACTTGCCCGCTTGCAGGTAATACGCGTCGTAGTAGCCGTGCGACAGCACGTACGTGCCAATCAGAATGCGCCGTTTAACCTCGGCTCCGAATCCCTCGGCACGGGAGCGCTTATACATGTCCATCAGGTCTGTGTATTCAGCCGCCCGATGACCGTATCGAACGCCGTCGAAGCGCGACAGATTGCTTGAGGCTTCCGCCGGTGCGACGACGTAGTACGCGGGCACCGAATATTTGACGTTCGGGAGCGACACTTCAACCGTGATCGCACCGAGTTTTCGGTAAACGGCCAGCGCTTCATCCACGGCTTTTGCAATTCCTGGTGCAACGCCTTCGCCGAAAAACTCTTTCGGCAAGCCAATGCGCAGGCCGGTTAGCGGTTTGGCCAGGTCACGTGAATAGTTTTCTTTAGGCCGATCAAGCGACGTAGCGTCGTTTGTATCGAATCCAGCCATCGCGCTCAGAAGCAAAGCGCAATCTTCGGCCGTTTGAGCGAAAGGCCCCGCCTGATCGAGCGAGGACGCGAACGCGATGATGCCAAAGCGGGAACACACGCCGTACGTGGGTTTCAGCCCCGTGAGATTGCAGAACATGGCGGGTTGCCGAATCGACCCGCCGGTATCGGTACCGGTCGAGGCCGGTGTCAGGCCCGCAGCGACACTCGCCGCCGAGCCGCCGGACGAGCCGCCCGGTACGCGCGACAGATCCCACGGGTTTTTCACCGGGCCGAAATAAGAGGTTTCGTTGGACGAGCCCATGGCGAACTCGTCCATGTTCAACTTGCCAAGCGTGACCATGCCCGCTGCCGTCATGTTTTTGACGACAGTTGATGTGTACGGCGCGACGAAGTTCTCCAGCATCTTTGAGCCGCAGGTGGTTCGCCAGCCGTCGATCAGGTAGATGTCTTTGTGCGCGATGGGCACGCCGAGCAGGGGTGCGGCGTCGCCTGCGGCGCGTTTTTCGTCCGCAACTTTTGCCTCAGCCAGCGTTTTTTCGCGATCTAGTGTGACGTAGGCGTTGAGCACAGGCTGCAACGCGTCCGCGCGGTCAAGGTAGTGAGTGGCGAGCTCAACGGCGCTAACTTTTTTGTCATCCAGCTCCTTCACCGTTTCGGCGACCGTGGCGAACGTGTTCCAGCTCATTCGATCACCTTCGGCACGAGGAAATAGCCTTCAGCCGCCTGGGGTGCATTTTTCTGATATTTCTCGCGATGATCTATCTCGGTCACGACATCGTCGCGCAAGCGCAGAACCATATCAAGGCCGTGCGACATCGGTTCGATGCCTTGCGTATTAACGGCCTGCATCTCGTCAATGAGCTTGAAAATGCCATCCAGCTTAGCTTGCACATCGAGGACGTCGGCGGGAGTAACGCGGATACGGGCAAGATGCGCGATCCGCTCGATATCTTGGGAGGAAAGGCTCATGAATCAGGAAAAGTCGGGGAAACTCAGGGAAGAGACGCGCGCAAGACACTGCTTCGAGGCTAGTCGCGGACACTACAGAGGTATTTGTTTATGGTCGGTAGGGTAACATATTGGGTTAATTAGAGCTCACTTCAAGCCTCTTGCAGAACGCTGAAGAAGGGCTTGCAGTCGATGTTTCCGGGGGATGGTAGTAGGGTCTGACGTGCATTTTGCATCTTGGGCCCGCACGGCATTGTCCGATGCGGTCACGGGAGGCCGCGAGAATTTATGTTCAAGTTTCTGACCAGTTATTTTTCCACCGACATTGCCATCGATCTCGGTACCGCCAATACGCTCATTTATGTGCGTGGCAAAGGCATCGTTCTTGACGAGCCCTCCGTTGTCGCGATTCGGCAGGAAGGCGGACCTAACGGCAAGCGCGTCATCCAGGATGTCGGCCTGTCAGCCAAGCAGATGCTGGGCCGCACACCGGGCAACATCACCGCGATTCGTCCGATGAAAGACGGTGTGATCGCCGACTTCAACGTGACCGAGCAAATGCTGAAACAGTTCATCCGCAAGGTGCTCGACAGCAAAATGTTCAGTCCCAGCCCGCGCATCATCATCTGCGTGCCGTGCGGCTCAACTCAGGTGGAGCGCCGCGCGATTCGTGAATCTGCGTTGGGGGCGGGTGCTTCCAAGGTGTTTCTCATTGAAGAGCCGATGGCTGCTGCGATTGGCGCCGATCTGCCGATTTCAGATGCGACCGGCTCGATGGTGGTTGACATCGGTGGTGGCACGACAGAAGTCGGCGTGATTTCGCTGGGTGGCATGGTGTATGCGGGCTCCGTGCGCGTCGGTGGCGATAAGTTTGATGAGGCGATCATCAATTACATCCGTCGCAACTACGGCATGTTGATCGGTGAAACCACTGCCGAGATGATCAAAAAGAAGATCGGCTCGGCCTTTCCCGGCAGCGAAGTGCTTGAGATGGAAATCAAGGGCCGTAATCTGGCTGAAGGTATTCCGCGCGCGTTTACCGTGTCGTCGAACGAGATTCTCGAAGCGCTGACTGATCCGCTGAACGCTATCGTTAGTGCGGTGAAGCAGGCGCTTGAGCGCACGCCACCGGAGCTGGGCTCGGACATTGCCGACAAGGGTATGGTGCTGACTGGCGGTGGCGCGTTACTGCGCGACATTGATCGCCTGCTGATGGAAGAAACCGGTTTGCCGGTTGTGGTGGCAGAAGACCCGCTCACCTGCGTGGTGCGCGGCTGTGGCAAGGCGCTCGAAAACATTGATCGACTGTCTTCAATCTTCACGACTGACTAGGGAGCCCGTCAAGTGATGTTTCGCTGCCCGCGCCCTCACATGATGAGCGTTGGCAGCGGATTCACGACTCCACGTAAGTTGTATGCACGGTAGAGTCACCTCGCTGCCCTCAGAGCCGCCCCGCTTTTTTAATCGCGGGCCGAGTCCAATTGCGCGCCTGACGTTTTTCGGCGTGATTTCGCTCGCGCTGATGTTTGTCGACTCGCGCTTTCGCACGTTGGAGACTGTGCGTATGGCGATTGCAACCGTGGTGTATCCCGTGCAGCAGGCGGCGTTAGTGCCGGCGCAAATGGCAACGCGATTCGGCGAGTTCTTCGACACGCGCGAAGACCTGCGCGTGCAAAACACACAATTGAAGGCTGACCTGCTTCAGGCTTCACTCGCGCAGCAGTCGCAGATGGCGGCAAGAACCGAGTCGGACAGACTGCAAAAATTGCTGCAAATTTCGCAAACATCCACTACAAAAGCGCAGGCTGCTCGCGTGGTCTACCTTGGGCGCGATCCATTCTCGCAAAAGGCTTTCGTGGATCGTGGTGTATCGCAAAGTTTCGAGCCCGGCTCGGCTGTAGTTGATGAGCTCGGCCTGCTTGGACAGCTCACGCGGGTGCATCCGCTGTTCGCAGAAATCACGTTATTGACTGAAAAAGATTTCGCTGTTCCTGTAAAGGTGGAGCGCACGTCGATGCATGCGCTTTTATACGGTCGCGGGCCCGGAAAATCTCCTGAACTCAGCAACGTCGCCAGTAACGCCGATGTCAGAGAGGGCGACTTGTTGTTGACCTCGAGCATCGACGGAATCTACCCAAGCAATATTCGCGTGGCACGAATCACTAGCGTGCAGCGCGATGCCGGGAGCGCGTTCGCCCGCATCGAAGCGACGCCTGCCGCTCTGGTGGCGGGAGCAAATACCGTGCTGGTGCTTGACAAGCCACCGGCTCGCGCCCCGCGTCCGGTTGCAGACATTGCCGCAGAATCTGTCGCCAAGAAAAGGCGGTGAGTTTGTTCCATTTGCCCAACTCACCGCTGTTCAAGATTGCGAGCCCGGAAGACATTCTGCTGTCGCCAAAGCCCTGGTTCGTTACGCTCACGCTGGCCTTTGCATTCACCACCAATTTGTTGCCACTTTCAGGCTTTGCGCTTGCATTGCGACCCGATTTTTTTGCGTTGGTGTTGCTCTACTGGGCGATTCACCAACCGCGCTGGATCGGCATCGGCATGGCCTGGGCATGTGGGCTCCTGACTGATGTCGTGGAAGCGAATCTGTTTGGCCAGCACGCATTGGCCTATGCAATTCTGGGGTTTGCAGCGGGTTATTTTCATCGGCGTGTTTTGCGTTTCCCGGTGTGGCAGCAGGCACTGCATGTCCTCGGCCTGCTGTTGATCGCGCAGGGCGTCGTCGTCGTGCTTCGCCTGATGAGCGGAGCCTCGCCGCCGAGTGCGGCCATCGTGCTTGGCAGCGTCAGCAGCGCGCTGATTTGGCCGGTGATCTCGGCGCTCTTGCAGTGGCCGCAACGCGTTCGTTCGCTGCTGGACTGAGACGAGATTAATGGCCTCCGAGCTCAGAAATTACGATCAGGAGCTGTTCTGGTTTCAGCGTCGGCTGTCGCTCGCGGCGATACTGGTCGTCGTCTGCTTTGCTACGCTGCTAGGTCGCTTTGTTTATCTTCAGGTATTTCAGTACAAACACTTTGTGACGCTGGCTGAGGCCAACCGGATAGACATTCAGCCAGAGGCACCGAATCGCGGCATCATCACTGATCGCAATGGCGTGGTGCTAGCTTCGAACTATTCGGCGTACACCCTTGAGGTCAATCCGCAAAAAATCACGGATCTCGACGTAGCGATTGACGAGATTGGAAAAATTGTCGAAATCTCTGCTCGTGACCGCCGTCGATTCAAGCGACTCTACGATGAATTTCGGACCAATGACAGCCTGCCGCTGAAGTCTCGGCTGACCGACGAAGAGGTAGCGCGCGTGGCCGCCAATCGCTATCGTCTCCCTGGCGTAGAAATCAAGGCGCGACTTTTTCGCCAATACCCGTTTAGCGAACTTGCATCACACGTTGTAGGCTATATCGGTCGCATCAGTCAGGGCGAAAAAGAGCGCATCGAGCAGCAGCAATTGACATCGAGCTACAAAGGCTCGGACTACATCGGCAAACGCGGCATTGAGCTCTCCTATGAGAAGGAGCTGCATGGCTCTGCGGGCTCCACCGAAGTCGAAGTGGACGCCAACCGCCGCGTGGTTCGTGTGCTGTCGAGAAAGCCGTCGGTGGTCGGAAACAATCTTCAGCTCTCGCTCGACATCAGATTGCAAAAGATCGCGGAGGATGCATTTGGTAGCAAGCGCGGTGCACTGGTTGCGATTGAGCCCGGAACGGGTGATGTCCTCGCCTTCGTCAGCAAGCCAGGCTACGACCCGAATCTGTTTGTCGACGGCATCGATACCGAGAGCTGGGACGCGTTGCGCGATTCGCCCGACAAGCCCATGCTCAATCGCCCGTTGCAGGGCGGCTACCCGCCGGGCTCTACCTACAAGCCGTTCATGGCGCTGATGGCACAGGAATTGGGCGTCCGAACCGCAGGGCAAACCATCAGTGATCCGGGCTACTTCCGGCTCGGCAAAGGCAACTGGAACGATGACAAGCCAGGCGGACACGGCTTGGTCGACATGGTGAAATCGATTGTGGTTTCGTGCGACACGTACTACTACCAGTTGGCGTCTGAACTTGACATCGACGACTGGCACGGATTCATGAAGAAATTCGGCTTTGGACAAAAAACCGGGATCGATATTGACGGCGAACTCACCGGCATCCTGCCAAGCCGTGAATGGAAGGCGAAACGTTTTCCGAAAGACCCGAAGCTGCATGTCGGCGATCAGGTGTCGCTCGGCATTGGTCAGGGCTACAACACGTTCACGCCGATGCAGCTGGCGTATGCAACGGCGGTGCTGGCGAACCGCGGCGTTGCCTACAAACCTCATCTGGTTAAACGCATAGTCGATGCAAAAACAGGCGAGGCACGCCTCACGCAACCGAGCCCTGCCTACACCATCGATTTGAAACCGGCACACCTTGACGTCGTTTTTAAAGGCCTTGCTGGTGTAGTTACCGACGGAACAGGGCGAACAGCTTTTTTGAATGCCAAGTACGTGAGTGGCGGCAAGACCGGAACCGCACAAGTGTTTAGTCTCCGCGGCGCTGAGTACAAAGCCTCGCAGGTTGCGGAGCGCCTGCGCGATCACGCCTGGTACATCGCGATGGCTCCGATTGATAAACCGACCATCGCGATCGTGGCGCTTGTTGAGAATGGCGGCTTCGGCGCGGAAGCAGCCGCGCCCATCGTGCGCAAAGTTATGGACGCGTATTTCAACCCGGCACTGCTGGACGCTGCTATCAAGCGCGACGTACCGGCTACCGAGGCAATCGCCGTTGCAGCGGCTCAACGCGAGGTCAAAAGAGCGCGATGATGCAACAGCTCTGGGCAAAGGTGACGGATCACCTAGATCCTTTCCTTTTTGCTGTAGTCACTGCAATCGCTGCGCTCGGCCTGCTCGTACTTTACAGCGCAGTGGGCGAAACGCTGGGGCGCGTGATTTCGCAATCGCAAAAGATGTTGGTCGCGGTAACAATCATGATTTTGATTGCCAATCTGTCGCCGCAATTTATCGCGCGCTTTGCCGTTCCGCTGTACGTCATTGGCATCGTGTTGTTGTTGGGTGTTGCGCTTGGTGGCGAGCTGGTGAAAGGCGCTCGCCGCTGGTTGAAAATTCCGGGGGTCGGCAACATTCAGCCGTCGGAGATCATGAAGATCGCGTTGCCGTTGATTCTGGCGTGGTACTTCGAGCGTCATGAGGGCAGCATGAACTGGCGTAATTTTTTGGTGGCGGCCGTACTGGTCATCGTGCCATTTGGGCTCGTTGTGCGGCAGCCTGATCTGGGCACGGCGCTGTTGATTGGCGCATGCGGCTTCTACGTGCTATTTCTCGCGGGCCTCGACTGGCGAGTTATTGTTGGGGTGGCCATTCTTGGTGGGCTCGCTTTGTGGGCGGCGTGGGAGCTCAACTGGTTGCACGACTACCAAAAAGAGCGGGTGCTCAATTTCATCAGTCCGCAAAATGACACTCAGGACGCGGGCTGGCACACGATTCAAGCGGCCATTGCGATTGGCTCGGGCGGGTTGTTCGGCAAAGGTTGGGGCAACGGGACGCAGACGCACCTTGAGTTTTTGCCGGAGAAGCACACCGACTTTATCTTCGCCGTCTACGGAGAAGAATTTGGTTTGCTTGGCGGCGTCGTGCTGATCGCGCTGTATCTCTTGTTCATTGGGCGCTGTTTCGTGATTACTGCTAACGCGTCGAACTTGTTTGGCCGATTGATGGCGGGCTCAATGACATTGATGTTTTTCACGTATGCATTCGTCAATATGGGCATGGTGACAGGCATCCTCCCCGTCGTCGGCGTACCTTTGCCATTCGTGAGTTTTGGTGGAACGGCACTCATCACCCTGTTCATCGCAGTCGGCATTCTGATGAGCGTGCAATCGCATCGCAAACTGGTGAATTCGTGACGCTTGCGGCCCGTTCCGTCAAAATCGCGTCGCTAGTCTGCGCCACTGCGCTCCTTGGGGCCTGCGCGAGCAAGCCAGCCTCATCGCCCACCAACGCAACTGCAACAATGCCCGGTGCCGCGCGACCAGGGGCGTACTACAAAGATGACGGCCCGGCAGCCGCCGTTCCAGCCGATCTGGACCGAATCCCGGATGCGGTCGCTCGCGCAGAGCCACTACATCGCTTTGCCAACCGCCCGTACAACGTCTTTGGCGTGGAATACCGACCCATGACCAGCCTCGGCGCACTGCGCCAGCGCGGCATCGCCTCTTGGTATGGCCGCAAGTTTCACGGACAGAAGACCGCGATTGGCGAGACCTACGACATGTTCGCGATGACCGCAGCGCATCCAACCGCGCCGCTTCCAAGTTTCGCGCGCGTCACGCATCCGAAGTCGGGGCGCAGCGTTGTCGTGCGCATCAATGATCGCGGGCCGTTCCACGCTGGGCGTATCGTGGACTTGTCCTACGCTGCGGCAAGCCGCCTGGGTATTGCGCAGGGCGGTAGCGGTGAAGTAGAGTTGGAATTACTGGTTCCGCCGTTTCAGGCAGTCGCATCGAGCGAGGCGGTGTCTGCCTTCGCACCAGCGTCCCCGGCTACGTTAACGCCCACTGAGCCGCCTGCCCTTGACATTTCACCAGCCCCAACCAGTCCGCAAAATTTTTATTACGTTCAATTGGCCGCATTCGGAAACTTTGCTAACGCTCAGGCGTTCCAACAGCGAATGAGCATTGAACTGACCACCACACCCCGCGTGCAGCAAGTCGACTCGCTCTATCGCGTGCGTCTTGGCCCGTTCTCGACGCGCAGCGAAGCGGAGGCCGCGCGGGACGGCGCTCAATCCATTTTGTCGACTCCTCTTGTGATTTCTTCTACGCTTGCCCGATGAAAAAAAATGCTCTTCGCCTAGTACTCACTTTGTCCATGTTCGGAATCTGTGTGCTGAGTACGAGCACACGAGCACAGCTCACCATCGACATCGTCGGCGTCGGAGCGCAACAAATTCCGGTCGCAGTGGCGGGCTTTGGCGGGAATGATGCATTGGCCCAGCAGGTCACTAGCGTGATCGAGGCCGATCTTGCACGGAGCGGGTTGATCAAAACGGTGAACGCAGCGGGGCTGCCGCGCGGCGGCGACTTAGCCACCGTGCAATTCGCCGAACTCAAAACCCGGGGCGCGGACGCAACCGTGATCGGTGCCGTGCAAGCAGCGAATAACGGCATGTTGAGCGTGAGTTTTCGCCTGGTCGACGTGCCCAAGCAAACTCAATTGGTGGGGCTCAGTTTCAATGTTGCAAGCAAAGATTTGCGCGCAACAGCACATCGGATCTCCGATATTGTTTACGAACAGTTAACCGGTGAGCAAGGCGTGTTTAGCACGCGGCTAGCCTACGTTTCCAAGTCGCCCGGTCGCTTCCAATTGATCGTGGCTGATAGCGACGGCTTCAACGCGGTTCCCGCCCTAAACTCTGTCGAACCCATCATCTCACCGGCCTGGTCGCCTGACGGGACAAGGCTTGCGTACGTGTCGTTCGAGGGCCGTAAGCCCAGCGTTTACGTGCAAAACGTGAGCTCCGGAGCGCGAACACTGCTGGTTCGAGCGCCCGGAAATCAGTCGGCCCCGGCTTGGTCTCCTGACGGCAGTCGAATTGTGTATGCCTCATCGCAGGCGGGCGGAACTCAGCTCTTCGTGGCCAATGCCGATGGCAGTGGTTCACGTCGGTTAACCAGTAACGGTGCCATCGATACAACCCCGAACTGGGCACCGGATGGGCGCATCTATTTCATGAGTGATCGTGGCGGCTCTCCGCAGATTTATCGCATGACACCCGAAGGTGGCAACGCCGAACGCGTCACCTTCGAGGGCAGCGAAAATGCGAATCCGCGTGTCGCTGCTGATGGCAAGAGCATGGTGTTTGTGAAGCGGGAGGGCTCGCGCTACATGCTTGCAGTGCAGGATTTTGCGTCGCGCCAAGTGCAAACCTTGACGCAGGGACCCGTCGATGAATCCCCATCCTTCGCGCCGAACGGAAAGCTGATCGTTTATGCGTCGGTGTATAACGGCAAGGGCATTCTTGCTGCCGTCTCCGCCGACGGGCGTGTCAAGCAAAGGCTCGGCGCTACAAACGCTGATGTACGCGAACCGGCGTGGGGTCCTCTGCCAGCATTGCCAAAGTAATCGTGCAGTTGCACAATTCGTCTGGTGATTCTGAGCACACTTCAGCGCACTGGGGCACACTGTCCATATCGAAAGGAAACTTTATGAATCGTCTCTGGAAATACTCCCTCGCCGCCCTGGCGGCAACGACTATGGTTGTGCTGACCGGGTGCTCGTCAACCCCCGAGGCAACCACAAAAGTAGAGGATCGCACTGCCACCACCTCGATTGTTGCTCCGAACACCGGCTCCGATGCCTCCACCAGTGGCGTGGGCACCGCCGGTTCGTCGATCGCAACGGTGACCGCTGGTGGCCCCGCTGGCGCAGGTAACAGCGCGTTACGCGACCCGAAAAGCCCACTCTCCCGTCGCGAAATTTTCTACGACTACGACAGCTTCATCGTCAAGGACGAATACAAACCTTTGCTTGAAGCGCACGCGGCATATCTGAAGAACAATCGCAACGCTCGCATCAAGGTTGAAGGCAACACCGATGAGCGCGGTAGCCGTGAATACAACCTGGCGCTTGGGCAAAAGCGCTCCGAGAGCGTCAAGCGCGTGCTCACGCTGTTGGGTGTCAGCGAGTCGCAAATTGACACCGTTAGTTTCGGTGAAGAGAAGCCGCGCAATCCGGCTTCAAGCGAAGCTGCTTATGCGGAAAATCGCCGCTGCGACCTCGCGTATTCTGGGGAGTAGTTAATGCTGCGGGTGTGTGTCCGTCCAGCTGGGGCGTCGTCATTTTCTGCGGCGTTGAAAGTCGGCGCTCTTGTGCTGGCTATGACGGGCATAAGCGCCGTTCACGCTGGCTTGTTTGACGATGAAGAAGCACGCAAGCAGATCCTTCAGTTGCGCTCACAGATTGCTGAGACGCAGCGCACGCTTGATCTGCGGGTTGGCGAACTCGAAGCGCAAGCGCGTAATCGCAGCATCATCGACCTGTTCAATCAGGTCGAGACGTTAAAGACTGAGTTCGCACGACTTCGAGGGCAAATCGAGGTGTTGCAGAACGAGATGGAAAACACACAGAAACGTCAGCGCGATCTCTACGTCGATCTCGATGGTCGTCTGCGCAAAATGGAAGCGGCGATGGCCGAGCAGGCCGCACGAGCGACACAAATTCCGCTTGCTGTCGTAGGCCCCGGCGCTGGCCCGGTCGCCACCACGCCGCCCGGCACCGATTCCGCGCGTGCGATGCAACCTGCGCCTGTCACCCCACCGTCTGTGATGGATCCTGTGGCAGAGCAACGCTCCTACGATCAGGGGCTCGAACACTTCCGGGGCGGTCGTTTCGCCGAAGCGGTCACTGCATTTCAGCTTTTTATCCGCAATTTCCCGAAGAGCACGCTGGTGCCCTCCGCGCAATACTGGATCGGAAATTCGCTCTACGCCGTACGCGATTTTCGCGGTGCGATTGCGACGCAGCGACAGTTGCTCATTCAGTTTCCAGATAGCGCCAAGGCGTCAGACGCCTTGCTAAACATCGCCTCTGCGCAGGGCGAGTTAGGCGATTTGCAAGGCTCGCGCGCCACCATGCAGGAGGTCGTCGCCAAGTACCCTGCGTCCGAAGCGGGCGTTAAGGCGAAGCAAAGACTCGGCATCCGCTAACGATACGCCGTAAGTGCCAACGCAGACATTTTCTCGTCGCGTCGTCGGCTGGCAGCGCGCGCATGGCCGTCACGGATTGCCCTGGCAGGCGACGCGCGATGCGTATCGAATCTGGCTCTCGGAGATCATGTTGCAGCAGACGCAGGTTGCGACGGTGTTGCCGTACTACGCGAAGTTTCTTGATCGTTTTCCCGACGTTGCATCACTCGCTGCGGCGACGGAAGATGAAGTGCTCGCGCAGTGGGCCGGACTTGGCTATTACAGCCGTGCGCGCAACCTTCACAATGCCGCGAAACAAGTCGTTGTAAAGCACGGCGGCGCTTTCCCTGCCGACGTTGACGCGCTGGCCGAGCTGCCCGGAATAGGACGCAGCACGGCAGCCGCCATCGCCGCGTTCGCCTACGACGTAATCGCGCCAATCCTTGATGGCAATGTCAAGCGCGTGCTCGCACGACACGCGGGCATCGAAGGATTTCCAGGCGTAAGCGCGGTGGAAAAGCAATTGTGGATCGAGGCTGAAGCTCGCCTTCCCGTCCTTCACAGCGACATGGTCGCGTACACGCAAGGCCTGATGGATTTAGGCGCAACTGTTTGCACCAAGCACGATCCACGCTGTCTGTTATGCCCCATCGCCAGCGACTGCGCGGCGAAGTGCGACGGGCGCGTTGCAGACATTCCGGCGCCGCGACCAACCAAAAAAATTCCCGAACGGTCACAGCGGTATTTACTCGCGCTGCACGGCGACGAGGTTCTGCTCGTCAAGCGCCCCGCGCCGGGAATTTGGGGCGGTTTGTGGTGTCTGCCCGAGCTCTCGGATGGCGATGACGCCAGCGTCATCGCGAGCATCCGGTTTGGCGTTAGCGACGCTGCGCAAGCGATCAACCTGCCACCGTTCAAACATACGTTCACGCATTTCCGGCTCACGCTTGCCGTAACGCAATTGGTTGTAACGCGAGTTGATACGGTCGCCCGCGCGCCCGGCACGGTCTGGCTGGCGCGAGAGGCATTGAAGACGGCCGCCCTGCCGAAGCCGATTTCTACGTTGTTGGCGGAGCTCTAAAGCGGATCATGGCCGCAGCTACTCTGCGGCGCGCAATTGCCGCGACGGCACCCCAAACATCGTCTCCATCTCACGTCGTACTTTGTACGCATCGGTGGTTTCATCCATCGCGACATCAGCCCAGGTCAGGCTTTGTCCTTGCGCCACCGCGCGCACAACTTTGACGTTGTGCGCGAGCCCGAGCGGCAAGCCGCCCATCGCGGCGGATTTTGTCGCGGGAAGCAGTTTGCCCCACACCGTGTAGCCGCCCTCGCCGTCGAGCATTTCGCCGGGCTTCAGGTCGCGCTTTGCAGTGGCCACCACGTCTGCATTCCAGGCGGTGGCAACGCCAGTCGGCTCGCCGCGCAACGCGACGGAGGCAACCGATACGCCCACCTCCAGCCCGATCAAATGCCAGCGCTTGTAGAGTGTGAAGTAACGGCCCGATGGATCGGTGTGCGCGTTGTATTCCTCGAAGCAATTTTTGATGTATTCCGTCTCCGCCTCCACCGTCACCCACACACCCATGCGGATGTCGTAAGGGATTTTTCGGCCATCGGGTTCGAGCGACGATATGACTTCGACCATGCCCTTTTGCTCGAGCACACCGCCCTCTGAAATGGGTCGGGTAACGAAGGGAATATCTTCGACGCTGGCGGGTGGATAAAGCAGACCGTTGCTCGGGACGCTGAGGCCCGTGGCGTTGCTCACGGCCGTGCTTTCAATCGACGGCTTTGAGCCATCGAGGAAGCTGTTGAACATTTTTGGGTTCAAGCCGCCACGCGTGGCCTGCTCGGGTGTCAGGCCGTAGTAGCCCCAAACCGTATCCGGCGTGCTCTGCGAAAAATGCGGTAACCATTTGTGTCCACGCCCCGCTGCAACGACCGGAAAACCGCAGGTACGCGCCCAGTCGACGAGGTCGCAAATCAGCGCGGGTTGATCACCGAACGCGAGCGAATAAATCACGTTCTTTTCAGCCGCGCGCCTTGCAAGCAACGGGCCGCAAAACGCGTCTGCCTCGACAGTGACATTCACCACATGCTTGCCATGATTGAACGCGGCGAGACAGTGTTCGACGGCGGCAATCGGATTGCCGGTGCATTCGACGATCACGTCAATCGCGGGGTGCGACACCAGCGCGCGCCAGTCTTCCGTGATGAAGGTGCTGCCAAGTTTCATCGCTTCGTCGAGCGATCGTGCCTGCGTGCGCTCGATGCTCCAGCCTACGCGTGCGAGGTTGATTCGCGCTGCATCCGGTGATAGATCAGCGATGCCAACAAGATGAACGCCCGGTGTGCGCGGTACCTGCGCGAGGTACATGGAGCCGAATTTTCCGGCGCCGATGAGACCGATGCGGATGGGTTTGTTAAGAGCCGCGCGTTGTTGGAGTTTTGAGTAGAGGTTCATCGTTTACTGGCTCCCTCTCCCTTGAGGGGAGAGGGTTGGGGAGAGGGTGACGGTGGAGGGAAGAGCAGAAGTCGGTGTAGCGCCACCACCCCCTCTCCCCCAACCCCTCCCCCACGAGGGGGGAGGGGAGAGGAACTGCGCGCTCCGTCAGAGGCGGAGCGGGGTTAAGCCGCGAGTCAGAGGCGGAGCGAGGCTAAGCCGCCATCTTGAAAGGCTCCGGCGTCGTGACAAACGCGCTCTTCGGCACGCCATCCTTCCACGGCAAATCGACTGGGTACTCCTTCAGCAGGCAATCATCCGGCAAACAGTCAATTGGCGTGAAATCGCGATGCGCGATGTACTCGGGGCGCTTGTGGCGGCGAATGTGGTTGGAGACGGCGCACAAACTCAGATACACGGCGACGCGATTAAACGGCGACAGGTTCGAGGTCGATGCGTGCACCAGACAGGAGTGAAACAAAATCATCGAGCCGGCTGGGCCCTTCGGCGACACGATGCCTCCCTGGACAGGACGACCGGCGACGTCAAAGCCGCCTCGGCCGCCCGCACGATTGACGAGTTGCGTAATCAGCGCGTTGTCGACCGTCCATAGCGGATAACTCGTCGTGGTCAGATCATGTTTGGCGTCGACCACCCCCTTTTTGTGACTGCCGGGAATGAACATCAACGGGCCGTTGAACTCGTTCACTTCATCGAGAAAAATCGCGATATTCATCGCGCGCTCGGTGGGCATCAGGTCGTCGTTTTTCCAGGTGCCGTAGTCCTGATGCCACTGCCAGACGTCGCCCTCAAATGCCATCTTGCCGTTGATCTTGAACTGGTGCATGTAGAGTTTTTCGCCGAGCAAATCCTCTACCGGCTCGATCATGCGCGGATGTCGCCCGAGCCGCGCGAACGGCGCGCTGTACATGTGCGCCGCGAAGTTGGTGCGCACGGAGTTGGTCCCCTTTTCGCGCACGTTGTAATCCTCTTGCCGCGAGTAAAGTTCGGGCACGGCATTGGTCAGCGTGCGTGTTTCGTCCGGCGTGAACAGGCCCGGAAAAAACAGGTGACCGTCGCGCTCGAACTGCTCCTTTTGTTCAGGCGTCAATTTCATGGTGATCTCCTTTTTTTTGTTGCAGCGTCAATTGTCGTCGCATCGACCACTATGAGTGTTGCGCGATTTCTAAAATTTCGCTATTGCAATGCCTTGAGCGCGGCCGCCCGAACGTGCGCTGCAGCAACGCCGAAATGATCACGTAGCGCAGCGCGCGTGTCGCTGCGACCAAAGCCATCGGTGCCGAGCGTGACGTACCGGCGGTTGATTGGCACGTAAGCGCGAATGCCCTCGGCGACCAGACGAACGTAATCGGTTGCGGCGATGATCGGGCCTTGCGTCTGGGCGAGCAGTTGTGAGATGTACGCGTTGTTTGGTTCATCCGTCTCGCAGCGCATGCCGTCGCGCGCGAGTTCGCTCCAGCTTGTGACGCTGATTACGGTGACGTTCACACCCTCGCTTGCAAGTTGCTCTGCGGCCTTGATGACTTCGGTGAGGATCGCGCCCGAGCCAAGCAACGTGGCATGTTTGGCAACGGGTGGTTCGACGAGCTCACCACGAACGGAGTGAGTGGTGGGCGCAGCGTTTACTGCTGAGCTTGTCGAAGGATCGTCACCAACGGACTCCGGGCTTGCGCTCGCTGGGAACTCCGCAATCAAATACGCACCTCGAATCACGCCAGCATGCTTCGCCTCGGGCAAATCCGGCTGCGCGTAGTTTTCGTTCATCAGTGTGACGTAGTAGAAAACGTTCTTTTGTTCGGTCACCATTTCGCGCATGCCGTGATCGATGATGACGGCCATTTCGGCGGCGAACGCGGGATCGTACGCTTTGCAATTGGGCACAGTGGCGGCCCACAAGTGACTCGTGCCGTCCTGATGCTGCAAACCTTCGCCCGCGAGCGTGGTGCGGCCTGATGTCGCACCGAGCAGGAAGCCGCGCGGCTGCTGATCTGCGGCGGCCCAGATCAAATCGGCGACGCGCTGAAAGCCGAACATCGAGTAATAAATGTAGAACGGCAACATAGCGAGGCCGTGCACGCTGTAGCTCGTCGCTGCCGCCGTCCAGCTCGAGATCGCGCCCGCCTCGCTGATGCCCTCTTCGAGAATCTGCCCGTTCATCGCCTCGCGATACGAGAGCACGCTGCCGATATCTTCCGGCGCGTAACGCTGGCCAACGCTTGAATAAATCCCGATCTGCTTGAACAGATTGGCCATGCCAAAGGTGCGCGCTTCATCCGCGACGATGGGAACGATTCGCGGCCCGAGCGTTGCGTCCTTCAGCAAATTGCCCAGCATGCGCACGAAGGCCATCGTGGTGCTCATCGCCTTGCCATCCGGCGCGAGCGCGAACTGCGCGTATGTGGCAATCGCGGGCACGGGCAACACGTCCGCCGTCGTCTCGCGCTTTGGCAGATAGCCGCCCAATGTGTCGCGACGGGCGTGAAGATATTTGAGCTCTGCGCTGTCCTCCACCGGCTTGTAAAACTGAAGCGACGTCACCGCTTCATCGGTCAGCGGCAGATTGAAGCGATTGCGATACTCGATGAGCGCCGCCTCATCGAGCTTCTTCTGCGAATGCGTGGTCATCTTGCCCTGACCGGCGCTGCCCATGCCGTAGCCCTTTTTGGTGTGCGCCAGAATCACCGTCGGCTGACCGGCGTGCTTCGCTGCGGCAGCATAGGCCGCGTAAATCTTCACGAGGTCGTGACCACCGCGTTTGAGCCGGTCAATCTGCTCGTCGGTCATGCCCTGTGCCAGGCGCGCGAGCGCTTCGTTTTGTCCGAAGAAATGTTCGCGGTTAAAGCGTCCGTCGTTCGCGGCGAAGGTCTGCATTTGTCCGTCCACGGTGTCGGCAAATGCAGCGAGCAGTGCGTTCGTTTCGTCTCGCGCGAAGAGGCCGTCCCAGTCCGAGCCCCACACCACTTTGATCACGTTCCAGCCCGCGCCGCTGAAGAGCTTTTCCAGCTCATCGATCACGCGCCCGTTGCCGCGCACAGGCCCGTCGAGTCGCTGCAAATTGCAGTTCACCACCCACACCAGATTGTCGAGCCGTTCGCGCGCGGCGAGCGTGAGCGCGCTCATGCTCTCGGGCTCGTCCATCTCGCCGTCGCCGAACACGCCCCACACCTTCCTCGCGCTGCAATCAAGCAAATTGCGATGCGTGAGATAGCGCATGAAGCGCGCGTGATAGATCGAGCTAATCGGGCCGATGCCCATCGATCCCGTCGGAAATTGCCAGAAATCCGGCATCAAATACGGATGCGGATAACTCGACAACCCTCGTGCGCCCGCAGCCACCGCACCCAATTCACGACGATAAAAATTCAGGTCGTCCGCCGTCAATCGTCCTTCGAGAAACGCGCGTGCATAAACGCCCGGCGCGCTGTGCGGCTGAAAGAAAACGAGGTCACCGCGATGGGCCTTCGCCTCATCGCGCGCATGGAAAAAATGATTGAAGCCCACCTCAAACAAATCAGCCGCGCTGGCATAGCTAGCGATGTGTCCGCCCAGCTCGCCATACGCGGCATTCGCTCGCGCCACCATCGCCAGCGCGTTCCAGCGAATGATTGAGCCGAGCCGTTCCTCGATGGCCAGATCGCCGGGAAACGTCGGCTGATCGTTCACGGCGATGGTGTTTTGATACGGCGTACAGAGCTCCGGCTGCCAGCGCACGCCCTGATTGCGCGCAAACGCGACGAGCTTGTCGAGCAGGAAGGCGGCGCGCTCCGGGCCTTCCGCGCCACCCGCCGTGATCAGCGCCGCCAGCGCGTCCAGCCATTCACGCGTTTCCTGCGGATCGGCGTCGACGGGCGGCGGTAAAAATTGGGCGGCGGCTTGAGTGGCGGACATGCGTTGCTTCAGGGCAGAAAAAGTGGAGCCTGAATTTTCGCCAGTTAAGTGCGGCATGAGCTGCCGATTGCGCCTAAACTTTGATTTATCGCAGCGCTTTATGCCGCCATCGACTCATTCCACAGCATGAACAATCTAGACCGCATCGACATCAGCATCCTGCAGGCGCTGCAAACCGACGGCTCGCTCACCAACGTTGAACTGGCGCGCCGCGTGAACCTGTCGCCCTCGCCGTGCCTTGCGCGCGTGAAGGCGCTGGAGGCGTCGGGCGTGATTGATCGCTACGTCGCGATTGCCAATCCGAAAGCGCTGGGGCTCGGGCTGAGCGTGTTCATCTCGATCAGCCTCAAGGAGCAAAGCCGGCACGCGCTCGCCGAGTTCGAGACGCGCATCGCCGAGCACGACGAGGTGATGGAGTGCTACCTCATGACCGGCGACAGCGACTACCTGATCCGCGTCGTGGTGCCGGACATTGAGGCGCTGGAAGCGTTTATTCTGGAACAGCTGACGCCCATCTCCGTTATTGAAAAGATCCGATCCAGCTTCACATTGAAACAGGTGCGCTACAAGACGGCGCTGCCGCTGGGGCACACTGGGCTTGGGGCCTGAAATAGCGGCCAAATCAGCCGGTAATTTTTGTACGGCTTTTCGCCAAAAGCCCCGCTGCATTGGGGCTAGGGCCAGAATGGCTCGTTTATCAACTATCGTCGTTTTATGCGTTTAGCCCCAACGCAGCCGTCATTCCAGCCAAAAGCCGTAAAGAAATTGTCCATGATTCCCCTATCCGTCCTCGACCTCTCCCCCATCGTTGAAGGCAGCAATTCCGCCGAGGCGCTGCGCAACTCGCTCGACCTCGCGCAACATTCGGAAGCCCTCGGCTACAACCGCTACTGGGTCGCGGAGCATCACAACATGGACGGCGTCGCCAGCTCGGCCACCTCCGTTTTGATCGGCTACATCGCGGGCGGCACGAAGACGATGCGCGTCGGCTCCGGCGGCATCATGCTGCCGAACCATGCGCCGCTGGTCATCGCCGAACAGTTCGGCACGCTCGCCACGATCTACCCCGGTCGCATCGACCTGGGCCTCGGCCGCGCGCCGGGCACCGATCAGATGACCATGCGCGCGCTGCGCCGCACGCTCGCCACGCAAACTGAAGACGATTTCATCGGTGACGTCATCGAACTCGCCGAATATTTCAAACCGCCACCCAACGAGCGTCGCCCAGTGCGCGCCATCCCCGGCATCGGCTGCGACGTCCCGATCTGGCTGCTCGGATCAAGTCTGTACAGCGCGCAGGTCGCAGCGCACCTGGGCTATCCGTTCGCCTTCGCGTCGCACTTTGCGCCCGCCATGCTGATGCAGGCGCTTGAGATTTATCGCGCGAGATTCAAGCCGGGTTTGCCAACTGCGGGCCTACCCGGCGCGCTCACCAAACCGTACGCGATGGTTGCCGTCAACGTCGTCGTCGCCGATACCGACGACGAAGCCGCGTACCTCTTCACCTCGCTGCAACAACGCTTCCTCGGCATGCAAACCGGCAAACGCGGCCCGCTGCCTAAGCCCATCCCCGTCGCCGAAATGAACGCACTCGGCTCACCCGCAGAACGAGCCGGCATGCAACAAATGCTCACCGTTACCGCCGTCGGCTCGCCCGCGACCGTTCAGGCAAAACTCAACGCCATCATCGCGCAAACCCAAGCCGACGAACTCATCATCGCAGGCGCAGTGCACGATCATGCGGCGCGGAAGCGGAGTTATGAGTTGCTGATGGGGAAATCGCTGCAAACGGTTTAGCTACCGTAGCTCGCTACGCAAGCGTTTGCCTCACTCCAGTCTGCTGTGCGATAGTATGCAGATGAACCCGATCAACCAGCCGCTTCACGAGTCGCTTCGACACCAGCGAACCGCCGTGCTTGACGCTGCGCAGCGGCACAAGGCGTACAACCTGCGCATATTCGGTTCGGTCGCGCGCGGTGCCGAGCGATCATCAAGCGACATCGACATTTTGGTAGATGCGTTGCCCGGTGCCACGCTTTTTGATCTGGGCGCATTGCAGGTTGAGCTTGAGGAATTGCTCGGCGCAAACGTCGATTTGGTAACGCCCGGTGATCTGCCGATGTCGTTTCGTAGCGCAGTGCTCGCGGAAGCAGTCGCGATATGAGCGAGGGCGTGCGGCTAAACACCCACGTCGCGCAAATGCTGGAGTCAATTGATCTCGCGATGTCCTACGTTGACGGCCTGTCGCAAGACGAATTCATCGCAGATCGCAAAACACAACAGGCCGCCGTCTTGAACCTGATCGTTATTGGCGAAATCGCCACAAAAATCGAGCGCGACTTTCCGAATTTCGCAGCCGAGCAGTCGCACATTCCATGGAAGAGCATGCGCGGCATGCGCAATCGCATCGCCCACGGTTACTTTGAAATTGATCTTTCCACTGTCTGGGACACGCTGAAGACGGCGTTGCCCGAGTTACAAGGGCAGCTACGACTGATACCGCGATAGCCAGCATAACGCGCTGAATGCCGAGCGTCTTGTGGACGCACGGCTCAGCATCGATGCATGCTCAGAGGGTTACGTGGCCGCGCGAAGCTTCGCCGCCAGCGCGCCCAGCCCAATCGCCTGCGCGCCCTGTCGCAATGGAAACGCCTCCGCGCCCGGATAGACAACGAATCGATCTTTCACCCCAAGGTCTTCGCACGCCACGGTGAAGCTTCGCTCCACGCTCGGCGCGGACGAGCGCTTGATCTCGATGGCCAGCTCCGGCGTGCCCCCGCGCTCGAACACCAGATCTACCTCCGCGCCGTCATGGGTTCGGTAGAAATACGCTTTGCGCTGCGGCCCTGCGGCCTGAATCAGGCTTTCGATCACAAAGCCCTCATAGCTTGTGCCCGCCACCGGATGTCCGAGCACGTCGTTCCACGTCGCGAGCTCCAGCAACGCATGCACGATGCCGCTGTCGCGCACATAAACCTTCGGCGTTTTGGTCAGGCGTTTGCCGACGTTGGCGCTCCACGGTAGCAACCGACGCACCAATTGCAAATCCACCAGCAGATCAACGTATCGCGTTAGGGTGCTTGCGCCGATGCCAAGGCTGCCTGCGAGGCGCGCTTGGTTGAGCAGCGCGCCCTGCTGATGCGCGAGCATGAGCCACCGGCGACCGAGCGTCTCGGTCGGAATGCGCGGCGCGAACATCGGCACATCACGCTCAAGGTACGAGCGGATGAAATCGCGCCGCCAGTCAAGACTTGCCGTGTCGGTCGCCGCCAGCAAACTCTCAGGAAAACCGCCGCGCACCCACAGCGTTTGCGCGTCAATCCCCGACGACTCCGCGTCCAAAATGTCGACTGGGCTGATCTCCATGGTCGCAACCCGCCCAGCCAACGATTCGGACGACTGCCGAATTAGCTCAAGCGCAGCAGAACCGAGCAACAAAAAGTGACCAAACCGCTCGCCTGCCGCGCGACGGTCATCAATGATGCCGCGCAGAATTTCGAACAATCCCGGCAGCCGCTGAATCTCATCGATTACCACCAGCTTGCCCGTCTGTGCCCGCAAATACGCATCCGCATCATCAAGCCGCCGACGATCCGCCGGGCGCTCCATATCCAGATACACCGCGCCGCCCGGCCAGTCTGACGCAATCTTCTTCGCAAGCGTGGTCTTGCCCACCTGCCTCGGACCGAGCAAAACGACGGCCGGTACGACCGATCCAAGTCGGCTACGCACTAGATTTTCGACATTTCTCGCAATCATTACCGTAAATCTATCATGTAATAACGGAATTACGGTGATAATTTGTCACCACTTTAGTCGGCATGCCCCGCGAGATCGCGCTGGAAAACAAAAATCTTAAGATGTCACCACACCAACCCGCTTATTGCGTCAGACACGGGCAAATATCATGGCAAATCCCGCACATCGCCAAATCGGCGCTACTGACGCAAGAAATACGCTGAGCGCCCTGCTGGATCGGGTCGAGGCAGGTGAAGAAATCGTCATCACGCGGCGTGGCCGTCCTGTTGCGCGACTCATCTCAGTGGTTGCAGCAGTCCATGATCGTATCGAAGCCAAACGCGCCGCGGACGCTCTCCTCGCCGCCGCGCGCGGCTGGCGGCTGGACGGCATGACAGTGAATGAGCTCAAGGCTGAAGGTCGTTGAGTATTGAGTGATGATGGCATCATCAGGTACTAAATCTTTGCCGACAGTGATGAAGACATCTCCACGAACACAGCCCGCCATTCCCGTTGATACCGCCGCAGTCGAGGCACGCGAACAGTTGCAAGCGCTCGCCGCACAGCGAATGTGCGAATTCCTTAATCGCCTTCCGCGTGAACCTGCCGACCCAAGCGCGCCACCGTTGACGCAAAAAGAGATCAACGCGCTTATCGGCGACATGGAAAAGAACGAATAGCAACGCAAAGCGGGCAAAATGTCCGCTATTATTCCCAGATAAACAATTTCTGAGGAATTTATGGCGACTGTGCTCACCACCGGCGTGCCGAACTTGGCGCACGAATATCTGGCTCAGGCGCGCAAACACCTCTCGCAATCCGCGCTCGCGAAGCAGCTCGACATCGACGTGCGCACGCTGCGGCGCTGGGAAGCGCGCGAAATTGAGCCGCCCAAATACATGGCGCTTGCGCTCAAGCAGTTGCTGCTGCCGCTGACGACCCCGGCAGTGCCGCCCTTGTCGCGTGAATTCGCCTTCATTGACCTGTTTGCAGGCATTGGTGGCATGCGAAAGGCGTTTGAGAAGATTGGCGGTCAATGTGTGCTTACGAGCGAATGGGACGCGTACGCCGTCAAGACGTACACCGAAAACTTTCGCGGCCTGCATCGACTGGAAGGGGACATCACCGCTGTCGACGAACAGTCTGTGCCCGATCACGACGTGCTGCTCGCGGGATTCCCGTGCCAGCCATTTTCAATTGCGGGCGTGTCGAAAAAGAACGCGCTGGGTCGGCTGCATGGATTTGATGATGAAACGCAGGGCACGTTATTTTTCGACGTTGAGCGCATCATTGCAGCCAAGCGACCGCGAGCGTTTTTGCTGGAAAACGTCAAGAACCTCAAGTCGCACGACAAGGGTCGCACGTTTGAAGTCATCCACCGCACACTCACGAAAAAGCTCGGCTACGATGTGCATTTCAAGGTGATTGATGGCGGGCATTTCGTACCGCAGCATCGCGAACGCATCATCATCGTTGGCTTTCGGGAGCCGGTCGCGTTCAACTGGAACATGCTGGAATTGCCGCCGAAAGCGAGCCATACGCTCGCCGACATTCTCCATCGAACGGACGGCACAGAGCCGCATCTGGCTTGGGACGCAGACCGCTTTTTTGATCACGGAAAGAAAGTGGTCAACCCGAAGT
>JANXUB010000212.1 GCA_025352105.1 Burkholderiales bacterium
CGTACTTGACGCGGGCCGACCTGGTGAGCTCTACCTGATTGGCGGTGACGCCGAGAAGCCGAATCTCGACGTCGTGCACACGCTCTGCGCACTGCTTGCAAAGCACGCTCCCGGCACGGATTACACAAAGCAAATTACCTACGTTACAGATCGGCCCGGCCATGATCGCCGCTACGCAATTGACTTCTCCAAGCTTCAGAACGAACTAGGTTGGCGGCCCACCGAGAGCTTCGCGACAGGTTTGGACAAGACCGTGCGCTGGTATCTCGAAAACAACGCGTGGGTGGCCGACGTGCAATCAGGCGAATACAAAAACTGGGTGGCAAAAAACTACGGAGCACGCACGTGAGCGCCGCCGGAGCGTCGGCAATTCGCCGAAAGGGCATCATCCTGGCGGGCGGCTCCGGAACGCGGCTGCACCCTGTCACGCAAGCGGTATCAAAGCAGTTGATGCCAATCTACGACAAGCCGATGATTTACTACCCGCTATCAGCGTTGATGCTGGCCGGTTTGCGCGAAATTCTCATCATCTCAACGCCGCAGGATACGCCGCGCTTTCAGGACTTGTTAGGCGACGGTAGCAAGTGGGGCTTGGCGCTTTCATACGCCGTGCAGCCGTCGCCGGACGGATTGGCGCAAGCCTTCATCATCGGTCGCGAATTTATCGGCAATGACCCTGCGGCCCTGGTGCTCGGAGACAACGTTTTCTACGGCCACGAGTTGCAGCAACTACTGGAAAGCGCCAACAATCGCCGTGATGGCGCAACGGTGTTTGCGTATCCGGTGAGTGACCCAGAACGCTATGGGGTGGTCGAGTTTGACAATCAGGGTCATGCGATCAGTCTGGAAGAAAAGCCTAAATCACCGCGTTCCCGCTACGCAGTGACCGGCATTTATTTCTACGACAACAGTGTGATCGAAATCGCGGCCAATTTGAAGCCATCGGAGCGTGGCGAATTAGAAATCACCGACTTGAATCGCGTCTATCTCGAACGCAAAGAATTGAGCGTCGAGATCATGGGACGCGGCATGGCGTGGCTCGATACCGGCACTCATGACTCGTTGCTCGAAGCTGCTCAATTCGTACAAACCATTGAGCGGCGGCAAGGGCTTAAAGTTTGTTGCCCCGAAGAGATCGCCTACCGTCAGGGATTTATCGATGCTGCGCAGCTGGAAAGATTGGCGGTGCCCTTAGCCAAGAGTGGCTACGGCAAATACTTGCAGGACGTACTGAAAGACCAGGTTTTTTAATGAAAGTCGTCAAGACTTCGATACAGGGTTGCCTGATTCTTGAGCCGCAGGTGTTTGCGGATGAGCGCGGACATTTTTTTGAGAGTTTCAGCATCCAGAAATTTCGAAACGCAACTGGAATCCTCGACAATTTTGTGCAAGACAACCACAGCTATTCACACGCTAATGTACTGCGGGGACTGCACTATCAAATTGAGCAGTCGCAGGGCAAACTGGTGCGCGTGGTCTCCGGCAAAGTGTGGGACGTTGCGGTCGACCTGCGCCGCTCATCGCCCACCTTTGCCCAGTGGTACGGCGTAGAGCTTTCCGCTGAAAACCAGCGCATGCTCTGGGTGCCGCCGGGCTGCGCCCACGGGTTTGTAGTCACCGGTGAGGATGCAGTATTTCTGTATAAGACGACCGACTACTACGCTCCCAAACATGAACGAACCATCGTTTGGAACGATGCGTCGCTCGCGATTTCGTGGCCGGTTGCATCGCCGCTTGTGAATGCGAAGGACGCTGCTGGGATGACGTTCAAGCAGGCGCCGACGTTCAAATGAATCGACATCGGCCATATCCACATAGACCCCCACTTTCAGCCGCCCGCCATTGAAGCTGCTCATCACAGGTGCCAACGGTCAGCTTGGCTTGGCGATGGGGCGTCGATTGTCGGGGGAGCACGACGTTGTCGCGCTGGATCGCACAAAACTCGACATCTCTGATGCGGATGCGTGTCGACGGCTGCTCGCATCGATGCGCCCAGATGTACTCCTGAATTGCGCCGCCTACACGGCAGTGGATCGCGCCGAAACGGACAGCGATGCGGCCTTTGCGATCAATGCGGAGGGCCCGCGAAATCTGGCACAAGCGTGCAGTGAGTTGGGTGTTTTTCCGATTCATTTTTCAACCGATTATGTATTCGACGGTACGGCTACAACGCCGTACGGCGAGGAAGCTGTAACGAATCCCGCAAGCGTTTACGGCGCATCAAAACTGGCGGGTGAAATCGCGGTCGCACATGAATCTCCCGCGCATCTTGTCTTTCGGCTGAGCTGGGTTTACAGCAATGATGGTGCAAATTTTTACAAGACAATGCTGCGGCTCGGTGGCGAGCGTGCTCAGCTGAGAGTCGTCGCGGATCAGATCGGCGTGCCAAACTACAGCGCAGATATCGCTGATTCCATTGCGCTCGTGCTGGAACGTAACACTGCGGAACTTGTCGCTAGCTCCGGGCTC
>JANXUB010000061.1 GCA_025352105.1 Burkholderiales bacterium
CTATTTCGGCGGGCGCTGCGTTGGCTACACCACGGATGCATCGGGCCTCGCCTCCGTGCGCAACAAGGAAGCCAAGAACCCGAAAGATCACGTGATCTTGCCGACGCTCATCTCCAAAGAACCGCTCGGCCCGATGGTACGACGCGGCGACGACGAATGGTTCGCTATCGTCAAGTGGGTCATCTACGGCCTGCTGGAGGCCGAGGAATATGGCATCACGCGCGCCAATGTCGACAGCATGAAAACCACCAGCCAGGACCCCGCCGTCCAGCGCATTCTTGGCGCCACCGAAGACAGCGGCAAGCTCCTCGGCCTCGACAAGGACTGGATGGTTCGCGCGATCAAAACCAGCGGCAACTACGGTGAGATGTTCGAACGCAATCTCGGGCCGAAGACCGCGATTGGTTTGCCCCGTGGCCTGAATAACCTGTGGAGTCAGGGTGGGCTGATGTACGCGTATCCGATTCGGTGATGGCGTCCGACTAAGCCGACGCCATACGCAAGCGCCGCGCCTCCTCCTCAAAGCGCGCGTCTTCAATCTGATCCATCACGCCTTCCAGATCAACCGGGCCGGTTTCGTGTTCGTACTGGCCGGTGAGCGGAACCGTTGGATCAAGCAGACCACGTTCGTACAAGTCCCAAATTTCGTGTCCGAAATCCGTTTTCAGTAACTCCGGCGCGGAGCGGCCAAAGAAGTCGCGCAGGTTGTTCACGTCACGCAGCAGCATGCGTTTCGCGTGGTTGTTACCCGCCGCGTCCACCGCCTGCGGCAGATCAATGATCACCGGGCCGTCGGCGGCCAGCAGAATGTTGAACTCGGAGAGATCGCCGTGCACCACGCCCGCGCCGAGCATGCGCACGACTTCGGTGAGAAGTGTCGAATGATGTTTCCTCGCTTCTGCGGCGGTAAATACACAATCATTCAGTCGCGGCGCAGCCGCTCCGTCGGCATCGGCAACCAGCTCCATCAGCAGCACGCCTTCGAGAAAGTTGTAGGGCTTCGGCACGCGAACGCCCGCCGCTGCGAGGCGATACAACGCATCAACCTCGGCGCTTTGCCACGCCTCCTCCATTGCTTGCCGGCCGAATTTGCTGCCCTTCGCCATCGCGCGCGCGGCTCGGGTGTTCTTCACTTTGCGGTTTTCGGTGTAGTCGACCGCCTGGCGAAAGCTGCGGTTGGTGGCCTCTTTGTAGACCTTGGCGCAACGCGTCTCATCGCCGCAGCGCACGACGAACACCATCGCCTCTTTGCCGCTCATCAGCTGGCGCACGACGCTGTCGATCAGGCCTTCGTCGATCAGCGCTTGTAGTCTCTGGGGGGCTTTCATTGCCTGCATTATCCCAGCGGTAGCGGGGAACGCCAATATCGCCAAACAAAACGAACCGAGACGAACGTCACTTCTGGCGACAAAACAGGACTACGCTCGCTCCATAAATCACTGTACGCCCAACCAACTGGCGGAAAAAAGGAGCGAATCATGAAATTAATCCGACACTCGGCGCGGGCGCTGTTTGGCCTGTTCGTCGCGCTAGCCGTGTATCCCGTGCTCGCCGCCGATTACCCCGCACCGAAGGAAGGCAGCTGGGTTGTGCGCGATTTCCGATTTCACACGGGCGAGGTGTTGCCCGAATTACGGCTGAATTACACAACGGTTGGCGACCCATCCGGCGAACCGGTACTGATTCTCCACGGCACTACTGGCTCGGGGATCGGCATGGTCAACCCCGCGTTTGCCGGCGAGTTGTTTGGCCCCGGTCAGCCGCTCGATGCGACGAAGTACTACCTGATTCTGCCGGACGCCATTGGTACGGGTAAATCAAGCAAACCGTCTGACGGGCTGCGCACCAAATTTCCGAAATACAACTACGACGATATGGTCGACGCGCAATACCGCCTCGTCTCCGAGCATCTCGGCATCAAGCATTTGCGGCTGGTGCAGGGCAACTCAATGGGCGGCATGCAAGTGTGGATCTGGGCGCAGAAATACCCCGGCTTCATGGACATCGCGGTGCCGATGGCATCGTTGCCAACGGAAATGTCGAGCCGCAACTGGATGCTGCGCCGCCTGATCGTTGACTCGATAAAGAATGATCCGGAATGGATGGGCGGCAACTACACCAAACAGCCAAAGAGCCTGCAATTTGCGTCAGTGTTTTTTGCGATTGCGACCAACGGCGGCAATCAGGCCCTGTTCAAGGCAGCACCCACGCGCGCCAAGGCGGACCAAATCCTGAACCAGCGACTCACGGCGCCGTTTGCGGGCGACGCCAACGACCATCTCTATCAATGGGATTCCTCAGGTGACTACAACCCGTCGGCGGGACTGGAGCGCATTCAGGCCACGCTGCTCGCGATCAACTCCGCAGACGATGAACGCAACCCGCCAGAAGTCGGCGTTCTGGATCGTGAGATCAAGCGCGTGAAAAATGGTCGCGTTTTGTTGATTCCGGGCAGCGACCAAACCGCCGGTCATGGCACCACCGCGCAGGCGAAGTTCTGGAAGAAAGAGCTGGCCGAGCTGCTGCAGACCGCGCCTCGCGTAGCGAAATAATCGCTTAGCCCGCGTGGCGCGGGTCCTGCCCCTGCACGATGTGAATCACGTATTCACTGATGTTTTTGGCATGGTCTGCGACGCGCTCGATTGCTTTTGCGAGGAAGGCGACGTCGAGCCCCGCGCCAATGGTGCGCGGGTCTTCCATCATGTACGTAACAAGCAAGCGCATGATGCGTTCAAACTCATCGTCCACCGCTGAATCACGACCAATCACCTCGCTCGCCGAAATCACATCGAGTCGCGCGAACGAATTGAGCGCTTCCTTCAGCATGTCCTGCGCCAGTCCTCCGATGTGTTTCACCTCGTTCAATCGCAGTAGCTGAAATCGCTCCGACGCCTGAAACTGCGCTGAGCGCTGAGCCACTTTTTTGATCTCGTCGCCAATGCGCTCAAGATCATTCACGGCCTGCATCGTGCAGATGATTTGCCGCAAATCGACCGCGGCAGGTTGGCGCTTGGCGATAATTTCCATGCCCTTGCGATCCAGCTCAAGCTGCTTGTCGTTCACGCGCTTTTCTTCGCGCAGGACGACCTCAACCAGCTCTTCTTCATGCGAAGCAATCGCCTCCAGCGCGCGCTCCAGCTGGGCTTCGACCAAGCCGCCCATTGCGAGCAAGCCGCTGCGCAGGTCTTCCAGTTCGATCTCGAATTGTTTTGAAGTGTGTTCCATGTGTCGCTCCGTTTTCCCCCTCTCCCCTTGCGGGAGAGGGTTGGGGTGAGGGGGTGGTGGTTTGGGGCTTCAATCGTTGCTCGCCCGAGCAAACTTACCCCTCACCCTAGCCCTCTCCCGCAAGGGGAGAGGGGACTAAATTTGTTAACCGAACCGCCCGGTGATGTAGTCCTCAGTGCGCTTGTCTTTGGGTTTCACAAAAATCTGCGCCGTCGGTGTGAACTCGACCAATTCGCCGAGATACATGTACGCCGTGTGCTGCGATACGCGCGCTGCCTGCTGCATGTTGTGCGTCACAATCACGATGGTGTAGTCGGTGCGCAGTTCGCTCACCAGCTCTTCGATGCGTGCAGTCGAAATGGGGTCGAGTGCAGAGGTTGGCTCATCAAGCAACAACACTTCCGGCTTGACGGCGATGCCGCGCGCGATGCACAAGCGCTGCTGCTGACCACCGGAAAGGGACAGGCCGCTCTGGCTCAGTTTGTCCTTCGCCTCGGTCCACAGCGACGCCTTTTTCAGCGCCCATTCCACGCGCTCATCCATGTCGCTTTTCGACAGGCTTTCGTAGAGCTTCACACCAAACGCGATGTTGTCGTAGATCGACATCGGGAACGGTGTCGGCTTCTGAAACACCATGCCGACTGAACCGCGCAACGCGTTCAAATCGTACTTCGGATCGAGCACGTTTTGTCCGTTGAACAGAACCTCGCCCTCAGCGCGCTGGCCGGGATAGAGCGAATACATTCGATTCAACACACGAAGCAATGTGGACTTGCCGCAGCCCGATGGGCCGATGAATGCGGTGACCTGTTTCTCCGGAATTTCGAGCGAAATATTGCGCAAGCCCTGAAACGATCCGTAGAAGAAATTCAGGTTGTTGATTTTGAGCTTGGTCGCTGTGCGTTCGGCCACAGCGGTGTCCCCGAGGCTGACTTGAAATGCCATGTGTGTAATCTCGACTATTGTGTTTTCTGGCGGAACACGGTGCGCGCCAGGATATTTAGAAGCAAAACGGTCAGCGTGATCAACAACGCGCCAGCCCAGGCCAGACGCTGCCAATCCTCATACGGGCTCATCGCAAACTGGAAGATCACCACCGGCAGATTCGCCATCGGCGCGTTCATGTCGGTGCTCCAGAACTGATTGTTGAGTGAGGTGAACAAGAGCGGAGCCGTTTCGCCGGACACGCGCGCCAGCGCAAGCAGGATGCCGGTGATCACGCCACCACGCACGGCCTTCAGCGTCACTTTCAGCACGACTTTCCATGTCGGTGCGCCGAGCGCTACAGCCGCTTCGCGCAGGCTGTTAGGGACCAGCATCAGCATGTTCTCGGTGGTCCGCACAACGACCGGCACCGCGATGATGGCGAGCGCGACTGCACCTGCCCAGCCCGAGTAGTGCTTCACCTGAAATACGATGAGGCTGTACACGAATAGACCGATCACAATCGACGGCGCGGAAAGCAAAATGTCGTTGACGAAGCGCGTGACCTTCGCAATCCAGTTGTCGCGACCGACTTCAGCAAGGTAGATGCCCGCCATGATGCCCACAGGGGTGGCGATCAACACCGATGCACCCACCATCAGAACGCTGCCGAAAATGGCATTCGCCAGCCCACCATCGGAGCCCGGTGGCGGTGTCATCTGCGTGAAGAGCTGCGGGCCAAACGCCGCAAAGCCCTTGCCAAACAAGGTGATCAATATCCAGATCAGGAAGATCATGCCGAACGCCATCGTGGCCATCGACATGGCCATGTTGAAGCGATTGAGCCACACGCGACGACGATAAATCGGGTTGTTGACGCGAGCGTTCCCGGAGGCTTGTTCAGCATCAATCATGTGCGCTTTCCTTCACGCTTCGCGAGGCTCGAGAGCATCCAGCGCGACGCCGCTAAAACACAGAATGTGAGCAGGAACAGCACTAGTCCGAGTGAGATCAGTGCGGATAAATGCAGCGGATCAGACGCCTCGTTAAATTCGTTGGCCAGCGACGACGCGATCGAATTACCCGGATCGAAAAGTTTCAGCGAAATGTTGTACGCATTTCCGATCACAAACGTCACCGCCATCGTCTCGCCCAGCGCGCGACCGAGGCCCAACATGACGCCACCGACCACGCCCGTTTTTGTGTAAGGCAAGACCACATTCCACATCACTTCCCACGTGGTCGCGCCGAGACCGTAGGCAGATTCCTTGAGGATTGCGGGCGTGGTTTCGAACACATCACGCATCACGGACGCTGTGAATGGAATCACCATCACCGACAAAATGATGCCTGCGGAGAGCACGCCGATACCAATCGGCTGGCCCTGGAACAAGATGCCGATGATGGGCAGTTTGCCCACGGTCGCGGTGAGCGCGGGCTGTACATATTCGCCAAACAGCGGCGCGAAAACGAACAGTCCCCACATGCCGTAAATGATCGAAGGAATCGCCGCCAACAACTCAACAGCGGTGCCGAGCGGACGCTTCAAAACGGGTGGACACATTTCGGTCAGAAAGATCGCTATGCCGAAGCTCACTGGCACTGCGATGATCATCGCAATGGTGGCCGTGATGATCGTGCCCCACAGCGGCGCGAGCCCACCGAAGAGGCTACGCACGGGATCCCATGCGCCGTCTACAAGAAATTTGGGGCCGACCTGAGTAATCGTCGGCCAAGCACCGTAAACGAGTGATCCGAGAATGGCGAGAAGAGTAACGAGCACGAGCATCGCAAAGAACTGCGTGCTGCGCGCAAAGATCGCGTCTTGCAGCGCGAAGCTGCGGGTTGAAGCGGCATCCATGATCCGGCTTTCTGGGAGTGTTGAGCGTTAGAGATTCTGGAGAAACAAAACCCGCGAGGTCGCGGGTTTTGCCGTCAGTTCGGGTGCGTCAGGTTAGGGCGCGATCCGAATTGAATCTAGAAAACAGCCTTGCCCGATGTGTCGGTCACTTTTTTCCACTCTGCTTGAATGAGCGAAAGCGTTGCTGCGGGCATTGGGACGTACTCCAGCTCAGCCGCCGATTTCTGGCCGTTTTTAAGCGCCCATTCAAAGAATTTGATGGCCTCTTTTGACTGCGCTGGTTTGTCCGATTTCGCCTGCATCAGGATGAACGAAGCGCCCGTCATCGGCCAGCTCTTCGCACCGGGCTGATCGGTGAGCACCACGCCCATGCCCGCCGTGTTCTTCCAGTCGGCACCCGCAGCGGCGGCGCTAAAGCTCGCCTCTTCCGGCTGAACAAATTGACCGTCTTTGTTCTTCATCGCGATGTGGTCAAGCTTGTTCTTTTTGGCGTAGGCGTATTCCACGTAACCAATTGAGCCCTTGATCCGCTGCACGTACTGCGCGACGCCCTCGTTGCCTTTTCCGCCCACGCCTTCCGGCCATGACACGGCAGTGCCGACGCCAACTTTAGTTTTCCATTCAGGAGACACTTTTGCGAGGTAATCGACGAACAAAAAGGTCGTGCCTGAACCGTCGGAACGACGCACCACGGTGATCGGGCCGTCAATCTTGAGGCCCGGATTCAGATCAGTGATCGCTTTGTCATTCCACGTCTTGATTTTGCCGAGGAAGATGTCCGCCAGCACAGGCCCGGTGAGCTTCAACTCGCCCGGCTTGACGCTGTCCATGTTGGTCACCGGCACCACGCCGCCAATGATCGCCGGGAACTGCACGAGGCCGTCTTTGGCCAGCGCATCAGCGGCCAGAGGCATGTCCGACGCGCCGAAATCGACCGTTTTCGACTGAATCTGCTTGATGCCGCCACCGGAGCCGATGGACTGATAGTTCATCGACACGTTGGTCGCTTTTTTGTATTCCTCGGCCCACTTTGCGTAGATCGGGAATGGGAACGTCGCGCCCGCGCCTGTGATTTGTTGGGCCGAGACCGCGAATGAGGCCGACACGCTGACTGCAACAGCAGCAGCGACGGCGATGTACTTTTGGGTGAAACTCATGAAATGTCCTTTAGTGAACTTGAACTGCCGGGACTGATTTAGTTTTTTTGTCCCGCTGAGGAGGAGAGGGAACGCCTTCCCTTTTCGACTTCAGGTAGTTTGACCACGGTTTGTGACAGCAATATTGCAATCACCCTCAACGACGGCCGATTGGGATTAACAACTATTGGCTGAAATGCAAGATGCATTGCGGATAGCACGTCAAAAGTGACCTAGTCCAATAGGAGACCCCCCGGCTTTGCCGGGGAGGCAGTAGTAGTTTGACGTATACGGGGGGTGTCCATCGCAGAAACTACCAATCGTGAGCCGCCAAGCACATGAAAGGAAGAACTGGATGGACAGGATAGAAAGCCTAAATCACACGAAGTG
>JANXUB010000023.1 GCA_025352105.1 Burkholderiales bacterium
GCCCGGGTGACGAAAGCGGCAAGCCGTTCATGATCAAGCAGGCGAAGATGCGCAGCGTCGAATCGAACGGCATGCTGTGCAGCGCCCGCGAACTCGGTATTTCCGAATCGCACGAAGGCCTGCTTGAACTCGCCGCCGATGCGCCCATCGGTGCCGACATTCGCGAATATCTCTCGCTCAACGACAGCAAATTCCTGATCAAACTGACGCCGAACAAGGCCGATTGCCTGAGCGTTTACGGGGTCGCGCGCGAGACGCACGCCATTACTGGCGCACCGCTGGCAGCCGAACCGACAGGCACAGTCAAAGCAACACTCACCGAAGTGTTGCCGGTCAAAGTGCTGGCTCCCGATCTCTGTGGCCGTTTCGCGGGGCGCGTGATTCGTGGCGTGAATGCGAAGGCCTCGACGCCCGCGTGGATGCGCGAACGCCTCGAAAAATCTGGTCAGCGCTCGATCACCGCGTTGGTCGACATCTCCAACTACGTCATGCTGGAAGCTGGCCGTCCGACACACGTCTTCGACCTCGACAAAGTGCATGGTTCACTCGAAGTACGCTGGGGAAAAAAGGGCGAATCGCTCAAACTGCTCAACGGCAACACGGTCGAACTCGACGAAAAAGTCGGCGTCATCGCAGACTCCGAAGCGGTCGAATCGCTAGCCGGCATCATGGGCGGCGACAGCACCGCCGTCTCGCTCGATACGACAAATGTGTACGTCGAAGCCGCGTTCTGGCATCCGCTGGCCATTCAGGGCCGCGCGCGTCGCTTCAACTTCTCCACCGACGCCGGACATCGCTTCGAACGTGGCGTCGATTGGGAAACGATTCCAGCGCATCTTGACCGAATCAGCGCGCTGATCCTCGAAATCTGCGGCGGCGCAGCCGGGCCGATTGACGACCAGATCATCAACGTGCCGAGCCGCAAGCCCGTCAGCATGCGCATCGCAAGAGCGCAAAAAGTCATCGGCGTCGCGGTCGCTGCCGACGAAATGGCCAGCATCTTCACGCGTCTGGGCCTGACGCACACGCGCACCAGCGAGACCTTCATCGTCACGCCCCCCAGCTACCGCTTCGACATCGAAATCGAAGAAGACCTGATCGAAGAAATCGCCCGCATCTACGGCTTCGACAACATCCCCGCGCTACCGCCGGTCGCCCGCGCGGCCATGCGCGCCAAGCCCGAAGGCACGCGCTCGCTGCACGAGTTGCGCGCCGCTGTCGCCGCCTGCGACTACTTCGAGACGATTAACTACAGCTTCGTCGACAAAACTTGGGAGCACGAGCTGCTTGGCAATGCCAACCCGATCAACCTTCTGAATCCCATCGCGAGCCAGATGGCCGTGATGCGCTCGTCGCTGATTCCCGGCCTGCTGGCCAACGTTCAGTACAACGTCAGTCACAAAGCCGACCGCGTTCGCGTCTTTGAACTGGGCAAGGTCTTCGCCCGCGATGCCAGCGTGTCCGACGGGCCGCTGGCGGTTGCGGGCATCGTCCAGCCGCTCAAGCTCGCTGGCGTGGCTTTCGGTGGCGCAGTGGCGGAACAATGGGCGAGTCAGAAACGAATGGCGGATTTTTACGACGTGAAGGCGGATCTGTCGGCGGTGTTGCCCGATGGAGCGCGCTTTGTCGCCGCCGAGCATCCGCTTTTGCATCCCGGTCGCTCTGCCAGGATCGAACTCAATCAGGCCATCATCGGCTGGATTGGCGAATTGCACCCGAAGCATTTGTCGCGATTCGAATTGAGCGCAGCGCCGGTCGTGTTCGAGCTAGACGTCACACCGACACAACAACGCACCCTCACGGTGCACACTCCGGTTTCGAAAATGCCGCTCGTCCGCCGCGATATCGCGCTGGTTGTCGCCAATTCAGTTAATTCTGACGCGCTCGTGGACAGCCTGATGAAAGGCGCGCCCGCCTTTGTGCGCAGCGTTGACGTATTTGACGTGTACCGCGGCGCAGCACTTCCAGAGGGACGAAAAAGCGTTGCAATTCGGGTACTTATGCAAGATACTAAACGTACGTTGGCAGATACAGAGATCGAGGGAGTCTGCCAACAAATGATCTCCATTGCCCAAGAACAACACGGCGCGACCCTACGCGCGTAACTATTTTTTTGTAGCGGCACGATGCCTGAATCGGTCACAAAAGCGGAGCTGGCGGACGTACTGTTTGAGCGATTGGGCTTGAACAAACGCGAAGCCAAAGACATGGTCGACTACTTCTTCGAGGAAGTGCGCGAGGCTTTGGAGCGCGGCGAAGATGTGAAGCTGTCGGGATTTGGAATTTTCAACCTGCGTGAAAAGTCACAACGCCCAGGCCGTAACCCGAAGACTGGCGAAGAAATTCCGATCAAAGCACGGCGCGTTGTCACATTTCACGCCAGCAACAAACTAAAAGGCCAGGTCGATTCCGCCCATGCCGAGCGAGACCGCAGCATCCTCTGAACTGCCGCCGATCCCGGCCAAGCGCTACTTCACCATCGGTGAAGTCAGCGAATTATGTCTGGTCAAGCCGCATGTGCTGCGCTACTGGGAGCAGGAGTTCACGCAGTTGCGCCCCGTCAAGCGACGCGGCAACCGGCGTTACTACCAGCATCACGAAGTGTTGCTGGTTCGCCGTATTCGCGAACTGCTCTACGGCGAGGGTTTCACCATTATCGGGGCTCGCGGGCGGCTCGATGAAGAGGCGAATGGCGGACAGACCGTTTTGACGCGTCGTCGCGGTTCGCAGCTCTTGCAGGTCGCACCTGCGAAGACTGCGGCCGCCGATGTCAATCTCGAAGCGCTGCGCACCGACCTGATCGACATCGCCAATTTGCTTGATGCCGGTTGAACCATTGGTTGGTGCACGAAAGCACTGCTAGAATTCAAACCTTCGGTGTGTGGCGCAGCCCGGTAGCGCACTTGCATGGGGTGCAAGGGGTCGTAGGTTCGAATCCTATCACACCGACCAATACAGATAAGGGTTAGCAGGTTAACAGCCGCTAACCCTTTTTCTATGGTGCAGCGCGGATCGTATGCGGCTTGACGTCGCACGAATCGTGGCGAATCGCCGATCAATGTCATCATGAGCCCGACGAGGGATAGTTCCCCGGCGCGGACGATTGCAAGTCGTCGAAATCATGGCACTGTACCTGATCCTTCGCAGTCGCCCAGGACGACAGAGTGCACAAATCCGCGCTTCCCTAGAATCAATGCATGCTCGTTGTTTCAGGTTTAACCAAGCGCCACCCAAATGCGCTGCGCCCTATCTTTCGGGATCTCAATTTTTCTGTTTCGGCGGGGCAAATAGTTGCGCTGGTGGGAGAGTCGGGCGTCGGCAAGAGCACGCTCTTGAACTGCATCGCGGGGCTTGAGACGGCTGAGGCGGGCAGCGTGCAGATCGATTTGCAGAATATGATGGCGCTCGGCGAGGCAGAGCGGGCGAGGCTTCGGGCGGCGCGCATTGGGTTTGTGTTTCAGGCGTTCCATGTGTTGCCGACGTTGACGGTTGCGCAGAACATTGCGGTGCCGCTGTTGTTGACGCGCGTGCCGGTCGCTGAACATGCGGTGCGTATAGGCGCCTTGCTTGATCGCGTGGGGTTAGCTGCTTTTGGTGCGCGTTGGCCTGCGTCGTTATCGGGCGGTGAGTTGCAACGTGTTGCGATTGCGCGTGCCTTGGTTCACAAACCGCAATTGATTTTGGCGGATGAGCCGACCGGCAATCTTGATCCGCGAACGGCAAACGAGGTGTTGTCGTTGTTGCTGGAGCGCTGTCGTGAGCAGAACACGGCGGCGCTGATCGTGACGCATTCGGCGCAGGTTGCAGCGCGCTGTGATCACACGTTGACGCTGACTCCGGAGGGCTTGCAGGCTTGAACCCCATTCATTTTTCGGTCGCCCTGAGCTCGTCGAAGGATTTGTGCCATGGCACGAAAGCTTCGACGAGCTCAGCCCGAACGAAATCCGAAGGACGCTACGCACCCAGAAAACGTTACGGCATGCTCCCATGACGCTCGCCCTCTGGCTGATCCAGGCGCAGTTTCAGACGCGCTTCACCGCCACGCTGTTGTCGATGCTGGCCATCGCTTTGGGCGTGGCGTTGGGCTTTGCGATTGATCTCATCAACACGGCTGCGCTCAATGATTTTTCGCGTGCGATGAAGAGCGTGCAGGGTGAACCGGATGCGGTGATCGCACCGCGCGACAGTGCTGCGAGCGTGCCGTTGACGGCGATCAATCAGGTCGCTCGAGATGCGGCGGTGTTGGTGGTCGCGCCGGTGATAGAAGTGCGGGTGCGCGTCGACAATGACGCTGCGACGGTGCGCCTGATTGGCCTCGACGTGCTGACCGCGCCTGCCGTGATGCCCGATTTGCTGCCGCGTCAAAGCGCTGAAGTGTCGGGCAACCTGTTCGGAGACGGCGTGTATTTGTCGCGCGCATTGGCGACGCGTCTTAAGCGCAATGCCGGTGATGAAATCACATTGATGCGCGGGGACGCGACGTGGCGCACACGGATCGCGGGCGATCTGCCTGCAACGCGTCCAGATGATTTGATCGCGGTGGCGGATATTGCGTGGGTACAGGCGCGATTTGGGCCACTGGACGCGGTGTCGGAGGCGCGGATTCGACTAGCGGCGAACACCGATGTTGAAGCGTGGCGGAAGTCAATTTCTGCGACGCTGCCGTCTGGTTTAGTCGTCAAAGGCGCAGCTGACGAAGGTGCGCGTGTGTCCAATTTGTCGCGAGCTTATCGCGTTAATTTGAATGTGCTGGCGTTGGTGGCTTTGTTGACGGGCGGCTTCCTGGTGTTCGCTACGCAGTTGACGGCCGTGGCGCAGCGATCAACGCAGTTTGCGCTGCTTGGCGTGCTTGGGTTAACGCCCTCGCAGCGCATGGCGCAGGTGTTATTAGAGGCGGTGGCTATCGGCATTCCTGGCTCGGCGTTGGGTCTGGCGCTCGGCTACGCGCTCGCGTTTGCGTTCACGCGATTGCTCGGTGGGGATTTGGGCGGTGGTTATTTTTCGGGCAGCGCGCCGACGCTTGTGGCGACGCCGTTCTCGATGCTCATCTTCTTTGCATTGGGATGTGCCGCAAGCCTTGTGGGCGCCGCGTATCCCGCATGGCTCAATCGATCGCAACCGCTCGCTGCGGCGCTCAAGACAGGCTTTGCGCATCGACCACCGCAAGCACACAGTCAACGCGGCGTGCTGCTTGTCGCACTCTCGTTCGTGGCCATCGCATTGTCACAAGCGCCCGCGATTGCCGGGTTACCGTTTGCGGGCTATGCGGCGATTGCTGTGGTGCTCGTGATTGGAATCGTTGCTGCGCCATTGGCGACACACGCACTGTTCAGCCATCTTTCGCGCTACGACCTGCCGCCCGCGCAGCGCATTGCCGTGCAGAACGTGGCACAGGCACCGCTGATGGCGCAGGTGGCGGCGAGCGGACTGATCGTCAGCTTTGCGTTGACGGTCAGCATGGTGATCATGGTGTCGAGCTTTCGTGTGGCGGTGGACACCTGGCTCGATGAGGTGCTGCCCGCGCCGCTTTACGTGCGCAGCAAAGCAACACCGTTGCCGCAAGCCGCGCTTGATGCGCTGAAGCGACCGGACGCGCCGTTTGTGAAGAGCGAGAGCGCCGCGTTCTCTGGCCTCACGCTGGACGCTTCGCGACCCGCTGTGGCATTGCTGGTGCGCGAACTGGATCGCAATGATCCGGGCATCCGGTTGCCGTTCACGGGGCCAGTCATTGCTGCGCCACTTGAGCAAACGGTCGTGTGGGTGAGCGAGCCGATGGCGGAGCTTTACGGGATCAAACCGGGACAGCAATTGCGGCTGCCGCTGTTGGGACGCGAAATGAATGTGTTCATCGGCGGCGTGTGGCGAGACTATGCGCGGCAGTTCGGGTCTGTCGTTATTAGTCGCGGTGACTACGAAAAGCTCGGGGGTCGATTTGAGCCCACCGACCTCGCGTTGTGGCCGCGTGCAGGACAGGAAGCGGCAGCAAAGAATTGGCTCGCGGAGTACGTAAAACGATACGCCCTTGAGTTCTCCGAGAGCGTGGAGATTCGTCGCATTTCGCTTTCGATTTTCGACAAAAGTTTTGTCGTCACCTACGCGCTGGAGGCCGCTGCAATGCTGATCGGTTTGTTCGGTTTGGCGGTGACGTTGGCGGCGAGCGTGTGGCTTCGAGCTCGTGAATTGGCCACCCTCAGCGCGCTCGGTTTTGATCGTGCGATGCTGACACGCGCCGTGATGTTTGAAGGGCTGATGATCGCCAGCATCGGCCTCGCGATTGGCCTCGCGTGCGGCGTGGCGGTTGGCGCGCTGCTGACGCATGTGATCAATCCGCAAGCGTTCCACTGGCGTATGCAGCTTCACATTCCGTGGTTTGTCGTGATGCTGGGCGTGGTGCTCACGCTATTGGCGGGACTGGTTGCGAGCCGCTTTGCCGCGCGGCAAACGACGCTATTGCCTGCGGCGCGAGTGTTGGGGAGTGTGCAGTGAAGCGCCGCGCGTTCATGTTGTCCTGCCTGCTGTCAGCGTTGGCCGATTCCAAAACCGCGACACCGCAGTACGCGAAAGTGCTGCGTGGCTTGGCGCTGCAATTTCCACGCGATCATGGCGCGCATCCTGACTTTCGCACTGAATGGTGGTATGTCACGGGTGCGCTGGATTTGCCGCGCAAAGACATCGGATTTCAGCTCACCTTTTTTCGGGTGCGAACCGGGTTTGTGGAGGCCTTGGCTTCACCCATCGCTGCGAGTCAAATCGTGTTTGCGCATGCTGCTGTGACTTTGCCAGGTGACAAATTGCTGCACGCGGATCGAGCGGCGCGCGCGAATCTGGGGGCGGGGTTTTCAACTTCTGATTGCGACGTGCATATCGGCGCGTGGCAGATTCAGCGTAGCGTGTCGGATGTGTTCATGCTGAAGGCGCAAGACGCGCAGTTTGCATTCGACTTAACACTCACGCCAACGCAGCCAAAAATGCTTCAGGGTGACGCAGGTTTTTCGCAGAAAGGCGTACGCGCCGAGCAGGCGAGCTACTACGTGACATGGCCGAATTTGCAGGTCGATGGCAGCATCGTCCTCGGCGGCAAATCGCAGGCAGCGCGTGGCAAAGCATGGTTCGATCACGAATGGTCTAGCGAGGTGCTGGGCGAGGCCGACGTTGGCTGGGATTGGCTCGGTATCAATTTGGCCGACGGCGGCGCGCTGATGGCGTTCCGCATTCGCGACGCGGCAGGTGCCACTGTGTTTTCGCACGCAACGCTACGTGATGTGATGGGACGAACGCAGACATGGAGCGGCGCTGCTGTGCAATTCAAGGCGCTACGGAAGTGGCGATCAGCGCGCGGCACCGAATATCCAGTGGAGGTTGAATTGCGATTTGGTTCGCATATCGTTCGCACCATGCCAATCATCGACGATCAAGAGCTGTCCACCCGGCGTCCCGCTCCAGTTGTGTATTGGGAAGGCTTGGTGCAGGTTGAAGGCACACTGACAGGTCGCGGGTATCTGGAGCTCACGGGCTATGCCGGGAAAATCGTGATGTAGGGCGATAGCTCCGAAGTCGTGCGCGAGCGCACCGCGAACGTTGTGGCCTGTGTCGGTTCTAGCGATTCGGAGGGACGGTCTTCTGGACGGGCACGAATGACGGCGACTATTGATCCACTGCCGCCAAAACGTGACGGGCTGGCTGTCACCTTAGATTCGATGAAAAACGGGGTGCGCAATTCATCAAAGACGTGGCACTGAAATCGGTGCCTTGTTACGATTCACCGATGAACAATATTGCAGTCGTCATTGGAAGTAGCGGAGGGATCGGTCGCGCGCTAATGCGAGCGCTTGAAGTTGACCCACGCTACAACGCTGTCATTGGTTTGTCGCGAGGCGGCACGCCCGCGCTTGAATTGACATCCGAGGCCAGCATCAGCGCCTGTGCGTCGTTCGTTGCGGAGCAGGGCACGCCTCGCCTCATCATCGATGCCACGGGTGTGTTGCAGACTGCTGCACTCAAACCAGAAAAGAGCTGGCGCGAACTGGACGCAGCGCAAATGATGCAGTCGTTCGCCATCAACGCCGTCGGGCCTGCGCTCTTGATGAAACATCTGTTGCCTTTGCTTCCGCGCGAAGGAAACGCAGCGTTCGCAACGCTCTCAGCACGAGTCGGCAGCATTGGCGACAATCGACTGGGCGGCTGGTACAGCTACCGCGCGTCGAAGGCGGCGCTCAATCAACTGGTGCGAACCGCAGCGATCGAGCTCAACCGGCGATCTCCCAATGCGCTCTGCGTTGCACTGCATCCGGGGACGGTCGATACGGGTTTGTCTGCGTCGTTCGCGAAAACCGGGCTCGACGTGCAAACCCCGGAGCAGGCGGCCGAGCGATTGCTCGCGGTTATTCACCGCCTTACCGCGGCCAACAGTGGAAGCTTCTTTGATCAATCTGGCGTGACCATTCCCTGGTGATGCGCCTCGGGTAGCGCATTGCGGACGAAAGCTACTACGGCGGGGCGATGCCAGTGCGCTTCGCTTTCAAGCGCGAGAACTCAACCCAGCCCATCGCGTCGGTGCCGCTTTTCAAACGGATGTACACGACCGACGTGTGGCCAGCATCCTCCCGACACGTCGTCACGCGCGCGACGTTCGTGCGGCGACCAGTCCTGACACAACAGACATTGCGTCATTGGCCACTTCGTTGCGCATCCAGGGCACACGCCTCTTGTCCAGAATGTGTTCCACGCCGTACCGCACGAAGGCACGCAATGCCAGCGATCCTCGGCTCTCGGCCGCCACTCGCAGTGAGGGCAAAAGATTTCGGCTTCTTTAGTCACGATTGGGAGAGATGTCCTGGGTTGTGTGGTTGAACGCGTTGCCTGCACAGGGCGCGGTGCAGCAGATCAGAGAGGTAACGACGAGTAGCGGATAACCGCCCAAAATTCTGCGCATCCCACCTGCGGCATAAATATATCCGCCAGTCTGCAAAGCAACCCGACGCTTTGCCGGGGTTACTTCTTCAGGCTATCGATATTTCGCGTTGACCAGCGTCTTGTACGTGCCCGAGTGGTGTTGGTGCAGCGCTTGCGCAGCCCACAGGTGGTCGTCGATGACGGAGTCGTCGAAGGTGCCCGGCAGCACGAGACCGGGCTGGGGTTGCGCGTAGCCTATGTTTGCTTTCTTGGCGGCGTTGAACAAGTCCGTGATCGGGTCTCGTTCAACAAAGCTCCACGCTAGTTTTGGCAGGTAGAGATTAGCCACGCTCGAGAGCGACCACCACATCAAAGGCGCGATGTCGAGGCTGTTTTGAATGCGCCAGAGAAAGCCCTGATTGTTCGGGATGATGCTATTAAAATAGGCGTTGAATCCGGCGCCACCGGGTGTGAGGCCGGCAAACGACCAGAGCGCCATGTTGCTGACGCTGTTGCCGTTGTTGAGCATGGCGTTGAGGTAGGCGAACATCGGTGGCGTGAGCGTGCCTCCGAGGCTGTGTCCGGTGACGTAAATGTTGCGCGGTTTGGCGTTGCGCAAAAAGTCGACCAACGAAAGCCCGGAGGTCGGATCCACCAGATCGAGCAAGTCGCACATGCCGTTAAACGTGCCTTGCGATACCCGTGCCGATGTGGGAATGGCCTGCGGATTGCCTTGCAATTTACACAGCGGTTGCGACGCGTCAACGTCAAAGTCCTGCAACAGCCACGTCGCCAGGCTCAAAAAATCGGTGCCACGAATAACCACGAAATATTCGCCAGTGCTCGCCTTTGCCGCGACGTACATCAGGCTGTACGGGACTCCGGTGATTTTGGACAGGCATTCCGCAGGCCCCCAGACGACGCTCAGATCGGTATTCGCCGACACGCACGGCGCGATGCTTGCCGCGTCTTGGTACGAGGCCACACACAGCTCAATGGCCGTGTTGGGGTAATACTTATAGCTTGCGCCGACAAGTTGCAAAACGTTCAAAGTTTTCTCCGCAGGGTTGGATGAGAGGGGTGTTGTGGGCAGGGCAACGACGCAACAGCAGTGTGGCGATGGGCTCCGAGTGCGTTCGGGCGAGCACCAGTGCACAGCGTCTCGCAACGACAAATGACATGAGGAGCGTAGCACCTGGCATCAACGTGCCGGCGACGCCCGAGCGGTGCTTTTCGTTCGCTCGGGCGCTCCGTGAAGTGGCAACTATTGGTAGCTTGCGACCGATAGCGTGTTGATCGTCGTGGTGCCCGTCATCACGAACTCCGCCCTCAGCGTTGAACCGGAGTTGTAGGTGAATTGATACGATGTCAGATCCGCTCCGCTCTGATCCGTGCCAGCTTCGACCCACACGTAGATCCAGACTGTGTCACCGTTGTTCATCGCCGACAGAGGCACTTTCGCGGCAAAGTCTGACAGTTTGATGGTGCTGCTGCAGCCGCCTGTAAGCGTGCCACTCCACAGCCATTTGTTCCAGTCGGGATAGTTTTGTGTCGGTTGCTGGGAGCCTGCATCCATCCATTCGACCGTCCATTGACAATTGGCGGCCATCCCGTTGTGTAACTTCATGATCGAGAGCGGCCCGCCCATCACCACCGCCGCTCGCGCTACACCCGCAGCTGGGCTGGCGTGCGTTGGGGAAGGTGCTGTGCCTGCGCCAGGGCTCACCGCACCGCTGGATGCCTCTGCTGCGCGCTTGGTGAGCGCTGCGGCATGGCTGCGATATTGAGCAGCGCCATGTGCGACCACACGGGTGGCCCTTGCACAATGTGTGCGATCAGTTTGTCCATGCCGAGCTCTGCCAATGCGGCATCGAAAATATCGCGAAAACCGCCTTGTCGTATCGCGGCGGCGGTTCGCGTTGCGCCAAGACTTTTGGCGAGTTCAATTCCCTGTTTACGGTCGATTTCGTAGTCCATTTTGGAAGCTCCATTAAGTTGTCGAATTTGAACGCGGTCAGCAAAAAAATGCTGGTACTCCGCGCGTACTGCTTCACGCTGCAAGCCTGTTGAGCCGTCGGCGCAGAGCCCTACTCGGGCTCATCACGTAAGCCCATTCCAAAGCACTCGCACCGATCTGGCAGCAGCCAGACCGGGTTGGTCTACGCTGCGTATCTTCTTGCGAAGTGAAGATCAACTGAATGTTTTGCGAACGGTGTCAGTTTCTTCCTGGGCGCGCGCAGAGTCCTTTAGCGATCTGAATCGCCGCTTAAACGTTATGAATCACTATGAATCGCCCCGTTGGAGTCGTCTCGACGCAAGCGCGAGTGTCATCACCTGACGGTATGGTCAGGTCGCAGTACGCAACGGTGCAGAGCAGCTTCGAGCAACAGCACCTCGCTCGCTCGATTGCGCTCGCCGCGCGAGTCTGCGGAGCAGTCGCGGACGGAGGAGGTATTGCAAGAATGGCTTGCGTCGTTCTCGGGTAGCGCTTCGCGAAACCTGATCGTGGTGGACTACGACGCTTCATTGTGCGGCTTCGTCCCCAACGACCGAGCTAGATTGAGCTCGGTTGCAAGACTCGCCACCACATACACCACCACTGCCATCGTCACACCGAAGTAGAGTATCGCTCCAAGCATGCCCACCCACCGTTATCTATCCCCTGTCCAAAGCAAGGCGATCAAGGAAATCGCGGTGATGGAGAGCGTAACCACGAACCCGATCCCCACTGAGTAGAGCCAATACGCCCGAACCGCCCGACGAAGCAGCGGCCCGGTGTAAACGAGGGTAGTCGGTTGTTGCATGCGGGGATAACCTGCGGTTCGCGGGCTGCGCTACCTCGCTAAATGCTTGCGCCAATACTGATGGCGTGCGCCAATGCGTGAGCGATGATCGCCGCCTCTAGGCCTTTGCGCCAGAACAGCGCGCCGAATAGCATTCCGGGAACCGCGTTGCCAAAAATGATGTAGGCGATCACCGGTGCGGTGAGCGGCACGCCCATCGCCACGACGGCGGGAAGATGACCTGTACCGAACAGCAGGCCGGCACAAACAATGGCCCCGACAACGTATTTTTCTCGGGGTAGCCCATCGCGTCGCTGATTGAATCTCCATGGCAACCAAACCAATGCGCTCATCAAGCCCCACCGCATTATTACTTCTTCCGTCACGCCACCGTAAAGGAGTTTTGCCACCAAAGGGATGTCGAACGTCTGGCTGATTTTTGCAACCTCGACGGGCGCGATTTTCGTGAAAACAACGAGTAATACCCCGACGACGCAACCGACAACAACGGCGGCCAAGAGCTGCGGCTTTAACGCTGCCCAAACATCGCCACCCGACAGCAAAGCCTCAATCGCTGGCGCGCCAAAACCAAGCTTCTTTGAAAGTGCAACGCCAGCCCAAACGGCCAAAGCGACTATCAACGCGCTTTGAACGGTGCTCGCGCCTATGGCGATCCAGATCGGCACACGCGCTTCGGCACGCGCATGCAGCTGCGGAATGATAGTGAACGTGACGATCAACACGCCAATCATCGCCGCCAACCAGAGCGTCACGCCCAGTTTCAACTTGGGGTTGCTCACGAACAGATCGCTTCGAATATTTTCATTGCAGTGGCTACGGTTTGACGATGAATTGTTGACGATGGAAAGTGCGTGCAGGATAGCGCAACACTCACGCTTCGCTCAGCCCGCGCTAAGTCACTGCAAATTCTTGTCAAAGAACGCAACCGACTCCAGCGCAAGCCGATCCAGTGAACCTGTACGATTTCCGTTGAGTACTTAGAGAACGGTAAATTGAGATGGAATTAGAGAGAAACAAATCGGGGAAACTGAAAGTTTCGCGCCGCGCGTTCACGCTTGAATACAAGGCCTGAACCTGTACGATTTTCGTTGAGTACTTAGAGGACGGAGAATTGAAATGGAATTCGAGAGAAACAAAGCGGGGAAATTGAAAGTCGCGCGTCGTGCATTCACGTTGGACTATAAGGCCGAAGTGGTTCGCCACAAGAAGGCGGAGAACCTGAGTTTTGCTGAAACGGGCAAGCAGTTTGACCTGCTACCCACGCTGGTGCAGCAGTGGGAGAAGCTCTACGAGAGCGGCAAGCTCACGGCCGAGGCGGGGCGGCGCACAGTGTCGCCCGAGCAGGCTGAAATCGGGCGGATGAAGGCAGAGAACTCGCGGCTGAAGATGGAGGTATCCATATTAAAAAAAGCAGCCGCGTACTTTGCTCGCGAGAGCCTGTGAAGTACGCCTTCATCGAGAGCGATCTGGTGGGGCAATTCCCGCTGCCGGTGATTTGCCGCGTGCTCTTGGTGACGCAGGCGGGCTACCACGCTTGGTTGAGGCGTCCGGCCTCAGCCATGAGCGTTGCCCGCGATGCGCTCGCCGATTTGATCAAGCGCGTGTTTACCGCCTTCAGGGGCAAGTACGGCGCACCGCGCATCTACCGTGAGATCTGTCGCCAGCACGGCTATACAGGCAGCTACGAGCGTGTACGCGTGCTCATGCGGGCGCTGGGTCTCAAAGCCAAAGCGGGTCGCAAATACAAGGTGACGACCGATTCGGCGCACGCGTTGCCGATTGCCCCGAATCTACTGGGGCAGGACTTCACGCACACCCACGCCAACGCACCCAATCAGGTGTGGCTCTCCGACATTACGTACTTGTGGACAAAAGAAGGCTGGGCGTTTGTAGCCTGCATGCTCGACCTGTTCACCCGTGAAATCGTGGGATGGGCCATCGACTCGCACATGAGAAAGAGCCTGGTACACGATGCATTGAAGATGGCTGAATTCAGGAACGGCTTCACCCAAAAGAGCGGCGTGGGCGGACTCATCTTTCATTCAGACAAGGGCAGCCAATACGCCGCGCATGAGGCGCGAAATTACCTGCAAAAGATGGGCTACCGGCAATCGATGAGTGGCAAGGGTAACTGTTTCGACAACGCACCGATGGAGAGCTTCTGGCACAGCTTGAAAGTTGAGGAAACGCATGGGCGGGGCTTTGAGACGCGGGAAGAAGCCAAGCGCTGCGAGTTTGGCTACATCGAAGGCTTCTACAACACTACGCGTATGCACTCATCAATCAACTGGCAGTCGCCGCGTGAGTTTCGGCGTGCGTTTGAAGCGAAACAACTCGACGTGACTACCACCGTCAATGCGGCGATTGACGACAACACCATTTTTAATCGGAAGCCGAGCCCAAGAGGCGAGGACATGGCTGAGTCAATGTCCACAAACCATCGTGATCGCCTGTGGTCGATGAGTGCAGAGATGTCCCTTGAACAGGCCCCGCGAATCAGCCTGTAATGATTCGCTTAATCACTCAACGAAATGTTGACAGGATCAGTGTCGATCACGCGCGAGGCCTGGCGAGGCCGCTCGGCAAAGTAGCGCCCCGGCGTGGCACGCATCGACTGATCCTGCCACGTATCACCCACGTGCTCGACGCTGGCCACCATGTAGCCGTGGCGCGCGAGCGCAAGAGCTAACGTCGCAAAGCCAAGCTCGGTAGAGGCCGTGCCATGACTGATCACGATGAGGCCTTTAACTTTCGACTCCGGTGCGCCGTTGATGGCCACCGTCTGAGGGAACGGCCCTATCGGAATCACGCGAGCCGCGTCAGGCGTCGGGTAATAGAGCGCGACGCGCGCTGGCTTGTCATCCGCACTGCTGGCGGCCACCGTCATTTGGCGAAAGCCCGCGTGGGTGGCGAGAGTGGCACGGGCAGCATGAGCGGCAGGCAGCAGCAGGAGGGCACTGGCCGCTGCCACGACAAGCGGGAGAGTACGGAAAGCAAAGAGGGTGCGGGCAAACATGGATGGATACCTTTCAGGTTAGGTTTCGATGCGGGGATCAGCAGGCCGAAGTATCCAGACGTGTTTGCGCGGCGTCACTGAGCTGCGACGAAACGCCGATCGGACGCGCCGAATAAATGATGTGCGCGTGAACGGGCGAAGCACACGTTTGTAGCGGCTACGCGCGCGGCGGACGTGTTGCGGCAGCGGGCGTGTGCACCAAAGTGCGCACCGCGTCGGCCAATCACCGATGGTTGCTTCGGTCAACGAAAGTGCGCATTCTGATGCGCACGCTACCTCGTTACCGGCGTTCTCAGGGATGACTAACCCAAGCCAAACAGTTTATGTACAATAACCTGTACGTAAACGGAGTCGAAATCAAATCATGCACGCCATCACTTACACCACCGTCCGCGCTAACTTGGCCAGCGCCATGGATCGCGTTTGCGACGATCACGAAGCGCTCATCATCACCCGTAATGGAGAGCAATCCGTGGTGATGCTCTCGCTTCAGGACTACAAAGCGCTCGAAGAAACGTCGTATCTGTTGCGCACGCCGGCAAACGCCAAGCGCCTGCTGGCCGCCGTGACTCAGCTCGCCGCAAACAATGGCGTTGAACGCGCGCTCGTAGAGTGAAACTGATCTTTGCGGATAAGGCTTGGGAAGATTATCTGCATTGGCAAAAACAAGATCGTCGCATGGTCGAGCGCATCAATAAGTTGATCCGCGAAACCGAGCGCGAACCGTTTGCAGGCATCGGCAAGCCCGAACCGCTCAAGCACGCACTGTCGGGTTTCTGGTCACGCCGAATCACCGAAGAGCACCGGATGGTGTATCGCGTTGAGGAAGACGCATTGCTGATTGCCCAGTTGCGGTTTCACTATTGAGTGGCGTGGCGCAGCGGAAGAATCGTTTCTGATTGCATTTTCCTGCAAGCTATGCCGTCTGCGCGGTAAGCCGCACTCCCAAAGCCTTCGCAACTTTGAGCACCGTATCGAATCGCGGCTTTGCACCTGGGGCGAGCGCTTTGTAGAGGCTTTCTCTGCCCAGTCCCGCGTCCTTCGCCACCTGCGCCATGCCTCGTGCACGTGCCACGTCGCCCAGAGCGAGCAGTAGCAGGTCGGGGTCTTCAGTTTCGAGCACTGCCGTCACGTATTCCGCCACCGCAGCATCGTCAGTCAGGTATCGTGACGCGTCAAATGGCAGCAGTTTCGCGTTTGCTTTGGCTATGGGGGCTGTGGTTGCCTTGGTCATAAATCAATCTCCAGTTCTTTCGCGATGCGTTGCGCCCGCTTGATGTCTCGCGTCTGCGTCGATTTTTCGCCACCGGCCAGCATCACGATGAGCACACTGCCGCGCCGTGTGAAGTACAAACGATAACCCGGCCCATAGTCGACGCGCATTTCGGATACTTCACCGCCCACAGATTTCCAGTCGCCAAGACTGCCTGCTTCCGCAAGCCGCAGTCGCGCAGCGATGCGAACCTGAGCACGGAAATCCTTGAGACCATCAAGCCAAGTCTGAAATTCTTGCGTTTGCTGGACGGTGAACATTGTGCGATTGGATCTAATTGGATACGGGTTGCCAAATACTCAGCTCGGTTGGACGCAGCGTAGGGTGGAACGCTTGCAGTTCCGCCTTCTTATTTCGCCGGAGGCAGTTTAGACATCTGGCTCGGTATGCCACCTCATTCGGCGGAACCGCAAGCGTTCCGCTCTACGGGCTTTTTTCAGGTACGACTTGTCTCGCGTCGTCGACGCATTAAAGTCCAAGCTCGCTATGCGATCCCAGGCGCACCAACTGAAGTACGTCTGCAGCGAGCTTCCGGTAAATCAAAACGAGATCAGGTTTGACGTGGCAATCACGATGATCTTTCCACTCGCCAGTCAGCGCGTGGTCGCGATACTTTTCAGCCAACGGTTCATCATTCGCCAAAGCCGTGACGAGCGTGACGAAATCGCGTTGAAGGGTCTGTCGGTGTGGGCCTTTTGCCTCGCGCTTAACGTCTCGCTTGAATTGCCCGGACTGCTCAATCGTCCGCATCAAGCACCGCTTGCAGCTCGTCAAGCGTTACCTTTTCAAGTTTGCCGCGACGTGCCTGCTTCATCGCGTCGATGGTTACTGCGTTCGGAACCAGCGGCTCAAACGGCAGCGCCTTCTCTCGGGCAACTCGGGTCAACATGATGCGGAATGCGTCAGACACGGTCAAACCCATCGCAGCCAATACGACCGTGGCTTCTTCCTTGATGTTTTCGTCGATCCGTGCTCGAACCACAGCGTTAGCAGACATGGTGTAACTCCAGTTATTGAGCTACATTGTAGCTCAGACTAAGTCGGCAAATCGTCAGCCTTTCGTATCTTTGCAAAACTTGGATTGGCGTGCGTGCCTACGCGCTACGCAACTACCGCATGCAACTTCATCCCCAAAGCCCGCGCGACCTTGAGCACCGTTGCGAAACTTGGATTGCCGTCCTCGCTCAATGCGCGATAGAGGCTTTCGCGGCTGAGCCCGGCTTCTTTGGCGACTTGCGTCATACCTTTAGCGCGGGCGATGTCGCCGAGTGCACGCGCAATGCCCGCCGCGTCATCGGGTGCTTCCGCAAGCCATGCGTCGAGATACGCTGCCATTTCTTCGGGCGTACGCAGTTGTGCTGCGACGTCGTAAGGCATCGTTTTGGTCGGTGCCGCTTTCTTGGCAACGCTTTTGGCGATAGCAGTTGATTTAGGCATGTCGCTTACTCCTGAAAATTCCGTGCAAGTTGCAGCGCCGAGGCAATGTCGTCGTTCTGCGAAGATTTGTCCCCGCCCACCAGTAACAACAGCAGACGATCACCACGCTTTGTGTAGTAAACGCGATAACCGGGACCGAAGTCGATCTTCACTTACAACACGCCTCCGGTGAGATTTCGATGTACACCGGGGTTACCATGAACCAGACGATCCACGCGCACCTGAATCCGCGCTCTGCCCGCGCGGTCACGCAGGGCGTTGATCCATTCACGGTACACCTCGGTTTCTTCGATGCGCATGTCTCAATTGTAGCTCATAGGCTACGCACGTTGTGTCGCGTTGTAGGGCGGAACGCTTGCAGTTCCGCCGGATGCGGTGGTTCAGTCAAACACGTGATCGAAGAGCCTTCAGCGGCGGTACGAGGCGGGACCGCGAGCGTTCCGACCTACGAGCTCTAAAAGCTCATGTGTCGAGACAGGAAGCACCGTTGGGCGTAGGGTGTGCACCAGAGTGCGCACCGTGTTGAGCAATCACCGAACATTGCCTTTGGCGACGAAGGTGCGCATTCTGACGCGCGCCCTACCTTGCTAACCTATCTCGCCGATCAAGACTCATCCAATTGTTGCACCTCATTCATCGTCGACGGTAGCCGGGCAGTAATATGAATCAGCAGGGAATATCCGTGAAAACGTAACCGAGCAAGCGGAATCAACACAATACGTACCAACCCATTTCGTGCCGGTGCTCGTGTTGACTGTTCTACAACTGCCTTGCTTTAATGTGGCGGCAGAGACCCCAATGGATAACAAAACCAAGGGAACAACAAACATCTGTTTCATCGAGGAGATCCTACTCAATCAGCGAGGCATCACTATATCTCTAATCTTTATGAACGTCGGGGAAATTTGTACAGATTTGCTTAAGACCTGCGTAGATGGCTGCGCATCCTAAAGTGGACCCTGAATTTAAGACAGCAGTTTAAGCTGCATTAAATCCAAGGGAACGAGTCATCATGAGTGAAGCGAAGCGTCGTAAAGTACACACACCGGAATTCAAAGCGAAGCTGGGATTGGAAGCGTTGAGCGGGGTCAAGACGATCCATCAGATTGCCCAGGAGAACGGCGTGCACCCGGTGCAAATTGGTTTGTGGAAAAAGGAGATTAAGGATCAAGCGCAGCGGCTATTTGCAGGCAAGCGTGGCCCGAAACCGGTGGCCGAGCATGCCGACCCTGAGGCGCTCTACAGCCAGATT
>JANXUB010000049.1 GCA_025352105.1 Burkholderiales bacterium
ACGTCCCGGTAGATGAGGCTCAAGTAACGCCCATGTAGCGTCTTTGAGGTCGTGGCGGCGGTAGGCTTCTTGCACGGTGGAACCACTAAAAATCGGTTCCTTGAATTTTTACATATCTTGTGACGACAGCGCCTAGGGCTAGAAGACCGAATATTAAAAAGTCGCCTTATTGTAAAAACGAGCGCTACCCCTATTTAAATAGGGCATAGCGCAAAAAGTCAATCACAGGATCACGCTGATAATTCCCGCCACAGCGAGCGTCGCCAGAAGCGCCAAAACGCATCGCCGAAACGCCGCTTCGCTGACGCTTTTGAACCCATGCGTGCCGACGGCGATGCCCAACAGAAGCGGCCCGGCAAGCCATGCGGCGCGCGTGAACGTACCACTCGTCACGACGCCATGCCACGCCCCCCAAAAGAGCGAATACAACGCGCTGCCGAAGAACAAAACGACCAGTGTGGCGCGCAGATTTTTCGCGGGCAATGACACCGCGAACAACATCGTTGACGCGACCATCCCGCCCAGCGACGTTGACCCCGCGAAGAACCCGGCAACGATTCCTGTTCCAAATCGCAGCGGCAAACCGTCCGGCAATTGCGGTCGCCGATTGAGCAACAAACATACGCTCGCCACCAACAAAACCATGCAGCCGATCATGCGAAGGGCGGTCTCAGGCAGGTAAGCAAGCGCGGCGACACCAAGGGGAATCGAGATCACGTACGCCGCGCCCATCGGTGTCAGCCACTTCCAGTTCACGTCACGCCACACGGTTGGAATCAGCGCGATGCTCGCGATCACTTCCATCGCTTGCGCCGTGGGGATGATGAGCTTTGGCGGGATGACGAATGAAGCACTCGCCACCAGCACGGCCGACAACCCAAACCCGGAGAAACCGCGAATCAGTCCCGCGAGAAAGGCGCAGACAGCGAGCGTTGCGATGTGGTCTGGAGGCGCGGGGAATGTCATGGAAGCAAGGCTACCTGACGCGACAGCGACGTCCGCCGAATTCGTCCGCTTGAAGGCGTGGCGTGCGAAACGATGCCCTCGTCGCGCGTGCCTCACAGTGCACCCGGATCGCATTCGGTATCACAAGCCAATACCAAACGAATGCCCCAATGCAACCCGACACGCGAACATCGCTTTGCGTTCAGCGCAGTGAAATAGTTCACCCCATCAGCGCAGTCGTGCTGAACAAAAAAGGGAAATTCAAATGCACATGATCGTTCAACGTGACACCCGGGCCTGGCGCTTTCAGGTCTGGGCCGCTTTCGCCGTCGCGGTGTTTCTTTGCGCGACAGGGCTCACCTATTTGCCGGGTCAGGACATCGACCGCGCATTCATGGTGATGGGCTATTTGTTCTGCCTCTCGGCCACGTTTGTGGTCTCGAAATTTGTCCGCGACAACCAGACCGCGAAGGTCGACACACCGATGTGGCGCTGGGTTGTGTTCGGCGCATTCGGCTTCGCGATGGCACTGACCGGCTGGGGCCTCTGGCGCATGGCAATCAACGAAACGTACAAGGCGTTTCTGTTCGTGAGCTGGCTCTTTTTGATTAGCTCGACCTTCACGCTGGCCAAAGCGATTCGTGATGCGCATGACGCAAACACGCTGGAAGCACGACTCAATGCCCGCAGCACGAGCGCCACGCCATCGGTCAGCGCGACGGCTTCAAGTGCTCACTAATTGAACGACACAAAACTTTTCAAAGGACGCATGATGAATACGATTTACAAACACGTTTGCCTGACGTTGACGGCTGTATCCATGGCAATCAGCGCCACCACGTACAGCACGCAAAGCGTCGCTCACAACGGGGACGGCCTGTCTGCGATCAGCACGCTCTCCGCGCTGCCCATCGCATCAGTATTGGTGATAGGCGGTGCGGTGGGCACATCGGCGGTCGGCGCAAGCGTTGCTGCGGTCGCGCTGCCTGTAGCGCTAGCGCCGAGCGGAGCAGTGCTCGTCGTCAAGAGCATCGAGGTCAGCGCGCGCGGCACGATCTGTGTGCTAGAGCGAGCGTCGGACGGAGCATCGGCCGCCATCGAGATCGCCGGTCGTATGGCAGAACGCATGATGCTTCGCACCGGCCAGGCGGTGCAGGTGAGTGTCGTCGGTGCCGGTGCGGTGTTGTCCGTCGCAGGGGCAGCGATTGCGTTTGTGCCGAGTGAGCTCGGACGCGCACTCCTCCACAACGAACGGTTGACGTACTAAGGAGGTCAGCCGCTGTAGGCAGACTGTAAGGTCGCACACACTAACGTTTCGATATTCAACAAGCTGCTTTCTGGGCGCGCACGCGTCAAGCTCAACCCCATAAAAGATCACGAAAAATCATGAAACTTCAATCCAAATTTTCTTCCACTGCGATCATCGCTTCCGCAGTGGCAATTGCCCTGGCCTTCGCTCCTGCTCACGCGGCAAACGCCGACGCCGCATCTGCGGTCAGCGCGCTATCCGCCCTGCCACTGGCCTCTGTCGTCGTCGCCGCCAGTGCAGGTGCGGGTGCCAGCGACGCGAGCAGCGCCGCCCTCGTGCTTCCGGTGGCCCTCTCGGTCGCCGGCTCCACGCTGGTTGTTAAGTCGGTTGAAGCAGGCGCACGCGGCAGCCTGTGCGTGCTGGAGCGGGCATCCGACGGTGCCCGCGCAACGATTGAAATCGCCGCCCGAGGCGTTGAAAAAACTGCGTTGAGTGTCGGCAAGACGGTGTCGGTCAGCGTCATTGCTGCGGGTGCTGTGCTGTCCGTCGCAGGTGAAGTTGTGGCGTTTGTACCCAACGAACTGGGTCGCGCGCTGCTGCGCAATGAGCGCATTGCAAACTGAAAGCCGAAGCCATGAATCCACTCGTAAATCGCGTCCGGAAATTCGTCACGATCACGCTCGCTGCGCTACTGCTCACGCAGCCCGCACACGCGGGGCGCTCCTGCGAAAGCAAACCTCCTGACGCCAGTCGAATCACCAAGGGGCTGACGCTCGCCGAGCGCACCAACACCGCCCTCAACGCGAGTGGCGCAAAGGTCGTATTGCTGGCACGAGCGGGTCAGGATTTGAGCAAATATGGCCTCAACTATTCACATCTCGGCTGGGCGTACAAATCGGCGAGCGGGCAGTGGCTGGTGATTCATAAATTGAACACTTGCGGCACCTCAGAGGCTTCGATCTATCGGCAGGGATTGGGCGAATTTTTCCTTGACGATCCTTATCGCTTTGAAACAGCGTGGGTCGTGCCAACGCCGGAAATTCAGGATCGCCTGATTGCCCTGCTCCAGGATGATCGTCGCGTTGTCGCCCTGCATGCGAAGCCTTACAGCATCGTGAGCTACGCGTGGGCGACGAAGTATCAACAGTCCAATCAATGGGCACTGGAAACGTTAGCGCTCGCGATGGAGCCAGACGTTCGTTCACGTGAGCAAGCGCAGGCGTGGTTGAAATACAAAGGCTATGAACCAACGGCACTAAAGATTGATCCACTCACACGACTCGGTGGGCGTATGAGCGCCGCCAATGTGGCCTTCGACGATCACCCGAACGACAAGCGATTTTCAGATCGCATTGAAACAGTGACTGTGGACTCGATGTTCGCGTGGTTCGCCACCGCAAGGCTTGGCGGCGCGCCTTCGGTGTTGCGCCTCTAGCTTGACGCGCTCACGCGATAAACTGCGGCCCTTAACTCTCACCAGAGCAGCACCATGAATCGCCTCTTCAAAATTTTCGCCGCTTCTGTTCTTGCGGCAACCGCGAGCCTTGCTATGGCACAGGATAAAGTGGTCTATCACATCGATCAGGCCGCCACACAAGGGCTCAAAGGCCTGCGCAATATTCGCAATCACATGGACACCGCGCCCGATACAAAAATCGTCGTAGTCACGCATGCCGAAGGCGTGGATATGTTGATGGAAGGCGCGAAGGAAGAAAAAAGCAAGACCGAATACGCGCCGCTTGTCTCAGCGCTGAAGGCGCGCGGTGTGCGCTTCGAAATTTGCGAAATCACACTCAAGAATCGCAACCTTAAAAAAGACCAGTTCATCCTTGATGCGGATTACACGCCCTCCGGCGTGGTTCGCATCGCGCAGTTGCAGGCGCGGGAAAATTACGCGTACATCAAGCCGTAGTGTCTCGCCCCGTCGGGCCAGAGGGGCGAAAACATGCAAGGCATCCATCTCACCGCTGACCTCTTTGAGTGCGCCTGTCCGATCAATCTGCTGACTGATCGCGGCGCGCTGCAAGAGGCTTGCATTCGCCTCGTACGGCGCGCGGGCCTAACTGTCGTCGGCGACGACTTCCACCAGTTCTCTGACACTTCAGGCGACGCAAGCGGCGTCACAGGCCTCGTGCTGCTGGCCGAATCTCATCTTGCCGTTCATACGTGGCCGGAGTTGAACGCCGTCACGCTGGATGTCTACGTTTGCAATTTCCGGGAAGACAACACAAGCAAGGCGAAGGCATTGGCTGACGCTTTGGTCGATCTCTTCCAGCCCGAACGCGCCAATCGCAACAGTCTTCAGCGTGGCTCCCCGAGTGCGCCCGATTCGCCGGATCGCAACCACCTTGCTCTGGAATGGTTAACACCCGACGTCGTGCACGGGTTTGCACGCCGCCATCCACCTGCTGTCATTCAGACGCCCATCCAGCGCCTCGAATGGCACGACACGCGAGCCCTCGGCAAGGTGTTTTCGCTCGATGACGCATTCATGGCAAGTGCGGGCGACGAGTTCATTTATCACGAATGCATGGTGCACGTGCCCGCCCTCACGCATGGCTCGCCGCAATCGGCGTTTGTGATGGGTGGTGGCGATGGGTGCTCTGCGCGAGAACTGCTGCGCTATGCCGGGATCAGTCGCATCGTCGTCGCCGAACTCGACCCCATGGTCATCGCGAGTTGCCGTCAACACTTCGCGGAAGTTAATTGCGGCGCGCTTGATAGTCCTCGCGTTGATGTCCGCATTGGCGATGCCCTCGCGACCCTGCGAGCAAGCGACGAGCAATACGATTTGATCGTGATGGATCTCACTGATCCGGGCGAGAACGAAGCGAGCCCCGCCAACGCACTCTATAGCCCCGAGACCTACGCCCTCATTCGTTCGCGGCTTTCGCCGAGCGGACTGGTGACGTTGCACATTGGTAGCGCGTTCTACCATCCGGAGCGTTTTCGTCGCACGCTGCTAGAACTGCGCAGCGTGTTCCGCGAGGTCGCGCCCTACAAGGCGTTTATGCCGTTGTACGGCACCGAATGGGGCATGGCGTGCGCGTCGATGGTAGGCAACCCCGCACGAATGAGCGCAGCCAATGTTGACGCTCAGCTGATCCGTCATGGCATCGATGGATTGCGCTTCTACACCCCTCGTGTTCACGCGAGTCTGTTTGCATGGCCTGCCTACGCGGAAAAACTGGGCGCATAGAAACGCTACGGCGCAAGCGTCAAACCACACGTCCCCGCGAGATGCGTTCGAATATCGGCCCACGTTGTACGTGTCGCACACGGCGAGACCGCGCCATTGGTGACCGCGCTTCCGCTCAAGCCCAATAAAGCGCGCAGCAGCAACACGCCATCAGTCGCGGCATCGACGCTGGAATCGCCATCAACGTCCATACGTTGCAAGTTGAGGTGCGTGGCAATGCTCGCTGCCAACGTGCGGCCTGGTGCGGTGCCTATCGCGCCTTGCGTCGCGGCGGTGCCCGTCATCCCAAGCATCCAGCGCAGCGCGAGGATGCCGTCGGTGGTGGCCTTGACGCTTAAGTTCGCGTCTGCGTCGAGATCGCAGGTTGCGGGCTGGCGTCCGGCAACGGTGAGGTTTGCGACGTTGGCGGTGACAGCGGATAGCGCTAACGCTGGACTGAAAATCGTGTTCGGAAATCTTGGATACACGCGCCCCGTAAAGCCATACGGCACGGTGCAACTGAATAATCCGCCGCTATCGCTGTTGCCGCAGGTCACGTTGGCGACGCCACTGGCCGTGCAGAAGCTGACGCCCGCCAGCGCACCACTTGGTCCATTCACCACGCCGGAAATCGTCATCGGCCCAACGGCCGCCTGCCCAGAGTTCGCGCTGACTTGCAAAGACGAAACATCCACCGCCTCGTAATCGCTACCGACAATGATGTCGAGTTGATGCAACACGTCGTTGTCCCATCGATCATCGGGCGCGCCCGAGATGTACCAGGCGCTGCCGTTATCAGCGAGCATCATTCCGTACTTTTTAAGAGCGCGAATAATGGTAAGTGCGTGCGCGGAAAACGGCGGCGATTTCACCTCGGGATAGTCGGCCCGCAAACGAAAGCGCAGCCCCATCGGCGGATATTGAGACCCCGTCAACGACGAGGCCTGATGCCGCGCTGGCCAGACATAGGTGTTTCTCGTTTTGGGCACGGTGAAGCGCAACGCATGCGTAATCGTGCCGGAGTTCACTTCGTCATAGCGCAGCAAGCCCGGCAAAATCGGCAAACCCGCCGCATCAGCCGACGTCCATGTGTCCGGACGCAGCGTGTGCGAGTTCAGATCAAATACGGAACCACCGTCGCCCTGCCAAACGTTCGGCGATACCTGAAACGCACGGTAAACCTCGTAGAGTTTGCAAGCGCTCGTGTCGAGCACCAGCGCATGACGATCACCGTCTGCAAACGCCACACCTCCTTCAATTGGAACGTCAGGCGGTATCGGATACGGCCCCGGATCGCTCTCGTCAACGTAGGCAAAAGTAATCGGCACTTTCGGTTGCGACGCATTCACGGTGACGAACGGAATACCAATCGGGCGGCCCTCATACAGCCCAGATCCGAAGTCCATGTGCGTGCGGGCCGTCGCTCCAATGGTGGATACGAAAGTTGCCGAATTGGCATGTAGCGGCAGAGTGTTGACCGGCACATTCCAGATGTTGTTCGCGGGAAAAATCGGGCAGCCTCCGATCATGGGGCCAGCCTGAATGAGTGAGGCAAACGCGCCGAATATGACGAACGCTACAGAACGGAAAAAACGTGAACTCATGTCGACAGGTTCTCCAGAAAATATTCGCACACCCGGCGCTGCCAGTAGCGGTTTCGTTGCAGCGAATGCCCCTCACCCGGAAGCAACAACAGATCGTACGGAACATCGGCCGCAATCAACGCTTCAACAATACGCATTGTGGTCGACAGCGGTGCATTCGTGTCGCTCGTGCCGTGCGCCAAAAGCAATTTGCCGCTCAGATTTCCGGCGAGCGGCGCGTTCAGTCCGGCGGCGTAACCTTCAGGATTGCGCGCGGGCAAATCCATGTAGGGCTCCATGATCATTGCGTGCTCGGTCAATTCACCGGGCGCGGAGGCAACGCCCACTTTGAAGAAGTGAGGAGACTTCAGCATCGCGCGCAACGCAAAGTATCCGCCCCACGAATGCCCAATCACGCCGACCCGATCAAGATTCATGTACGCCCGCTCGCGCGCAATCTCACGAATGACATGCTCATGATCCGCAATTTCGCACTGTCCGATACGACCATAGGTGAAGTCCTGAAACGCTTTGCCACGACCCGGCAGTCCACGTCCGTCGATGATGACAACGACAAATCCCAACTGGGCAAGCGCCTCCGCCTGCAGCGCCTGTAAAGGCGGTAGAAAAGTCACCGGTACAGAGCGCTCGAACGGGCCCGCGTAGATGTAGTCGATGACCGGGCATGAACGCATTGAGTCGAAATCTGCGGGCCGATAAATCGCACCCAACAAATCGGTGACACCATCGTCGGCTTTGACTGAAAAAAGCTCCGGGGGATTTCGACCCAGCGCGACAAGCGCCGTGGTGTCGGCGGTGGAGAGACGCAGTACGGCTTCTCCGTCAATCGTGCGTAGCGTGGCGATTGGCGTCTGCACGGGGCTGCAATGATTGTCAACAAAGTAGCGCTTGCACGGAGAAATTTCGACGTCGTGATTGCCCGAAAACTGTGTGAGTTGGTGCAAATTTTTGCCCTCGAAATCACAGCTAAAGAGGTGGCGGTCAAAGGGCATTGCCGCTCGCAACGTCGTGAAATAAATCGTCGCGCTTTCTGCGTTGACGGTCTCGACACGATCTATTGGATCGCTCGAATTCGTGACTTGCCTGAGGCAATTTCCGGCGACGTCGTAAAGAAATAATTGGCGTATCCCCGTTCGTTCCGACAGCCAAAGAAACTGTTGCTTTTCGGGAATCAACGTGAATTGAAACTGCGGCCCCCAGAACAGGAAATCCAGTCCCGTTACAAACGTTGAGTTCGTTTCACACAGCAAGATGCGATGCTTGGCAGTCGCAATGTCAAGCTCCACCAGCGAAAGCGCTTTGCCGTCTCGCGTTGATTGCAGCAGGTAAGCGACCTCGCCCGACTCGCTCCAGCGCGCAAAAACGATCAAGTCACCGTCATTGCTCACAATGTCGGTTGCTCGCACGTTCCGCGTCGCGCGATCAAACAGCCACACCGTGGTGTCCGCGCCGGGCGTTCCTGCCTTCGCGTAAGGTACAAACTCGACGCGTTCCATGGCGTCGAACCTGACAATAGGTAATGCGTGAACATGCGTGTGATCCGCTCGCCGCAGCACAGCGGCGCGTCCATTCGGTGACCAAGCGCCGGACGGCACGTCCCACTGCACGAGCGCGTTGCCATTGACCGTGATCGGGAAACTACCACCGTCTTCAATCAGCTCAATATTTGCATATTGCTCCGATGAGGGAGGGTAGACACGCAACAACGCGCTTCGATCCGGAGCGATTACGCTTTCGCAATCGTCTGGCGCATTCGCAGTCTGCGACGGAGCCGTGACGCCGGGAATTTCCTGGATTGTTCTGGCGACTGGAGCGACAGAAAATGCGCGCTCCCCGACAACGAACGTAAAGCCACTTCCATCATCCCAGACAGGCTTCACGCGCCCGCCAACAATCTGCGACGGCCACTCCATGTATCGGTTAAACACATCGATATCTTGCTTCGAAAGCGTACGCTTCATGGCGGCTCACCACCCGTAAAACCTTGGCCACGTCTCAGCCCTCGTTGCGCCAACCGCTACATATTCAGGAAACTGCGCCGCCGTAGCGCAGGCATGATTCGGCAATATGCGCAACACGGTGCCCACCGGAAAACGATGCGTAATATCGCCGCCCACCTCGTCCGCCCGCGACAAAATTCCGTGCTCCTGATTGGCGCTCGTTAGGGTGTAGCCGTCGATCACGCGACCGTCCACATCACACACCTGGCCATAGCCGTAGTCACGCGTTTGCTTTTGTGTTCCGCGATCACGACTCATGGCCATCCAGCCGGCGTCGACGAGCGCCCAGCCCTTATCTTTCTGATGACCGATCACGGTCGTCAACACCGAGAGCGCGACATCATCGGTGCTCGCCACGCCAATATTGACCATCACCAGATCGTGAAAAACGTAGACGCCCGCGCGCACTTCAGTCACGCCTTCGAGATGCTCTGCGGAGAGCGCGGTGGGCGTCGAACCCACGCTGACATTCGCGCAGGGCAACGCCGCCGCGCGCAGTCGCTCTGCCGCGAGAACACACAATGATCGCTCCTGCTCGGCCATTGCCTGCAACGCCTCCGGCGTGTTCAGCTCGTAGCTTGCACCCGCATGCGTCATCACGCCACCGAACGTCATGCCACCATCGCGTAGCGCGCGGCCGACGCCCAGCAACTCGTCGCCATCGGGCTTGAGCCCTGCGCGATGGCCGTCGGTGTCCACTTCCATCCACACTTCCAACACGTGCGCGTGTGAGCGCCCGAAATCAACCACCGCATTTGCCGCATCGAGGCTATCGACGATTATTTTCAAATCGCAACCCTTGTCGCGCAACGCCTTCGCCTGCGCGAGTTTGCTCGGAACCATGCCCACCGCATACAGAATGTTGGTCACGCCCGCAGCGAAAAACTGCTCTGCTTCTTTCAACGTCGACACCGTGATGCCGCTCGCGCCAGCGCGGATCTGCTGCTGCACGACCGCGACACACTTGCTCGTCTTGACGTGCGGGCGCAGCTTGACGCCGAGTGAAGTCATGCGCGTCTGCATCGTGTTGATATTGCGCAGCATGCGCGCCGTATCGATGAGCGCAGCGGGCGTCGGGATTTCGGTTATTGCCATGATCTTGAAACGCTTTGAGAAGTTTGTAGGAGCATAGCGATTGCCGCGCTTCTTTTGCCTACGATCCATGCCTCCTCCTGTACTTCGCCGCCCGCTCACCGCGGCCGCCTTCGCGACACTCATGCTGATCGCGCTCATGATGGGCGGCAATCATGTCGCCGCGCGTCTGGCGTTCAACAACGGCGTGGACGTGTCAACTGCGGTTGCAGCACGCAGCCTGATCACGGCACTGGTTGTCGCGGGGATCGTCATGAGCGCGGGTGTTCGCCCGACGTTCACGGTGCGACAACGCTGGGTATTGCCGGCCATCGGTTTGTTGATCGGGTTGCAGAGTCTGTCGATTTACTCTGCTGTCGCGAGGGTGCCGGTGGCGCTGGCGCTGCTTGCGTTCAACACGTACCCAATCTGGACGGCGCTGTGGGCGTGGGCGATTTACGGGCAGCGGCCCGAACGCGCGGTGTTGATTGCGATGCCGGTGATTCTGTTCGGCCTCGCACTCGCGCTCGATGTGCTCGGTGCGGCGTCAGGACTCGGTGCAACGGGACAATGGCTGATGATTGGTGTGGGCGTCGCGTTTGCGCTCACGGCTGCGGCAACGTTTGGCATGGTGCTGGTGCTCACGCAGCATGAAGCCGCAGACGTCGATGGGCGTGTGCGTACCGCCGCGACGTTAAGCGTGGCTGGAGTGGTCGCGCTGGCGGGCGTCGCGATGCAGGGCGGATTTCACTTACCGCAGGCCGCTCTCGGCTGGTGGGGATTGGGGGCGCTGACGTTTCTGTACGGCACCGCGTTCACCATTATGTTCACCGTGCTGCCAAAGCTCGGCGTCGTTGGCAACTCAGCGATCATGAACGTTGAGCCCGTGTTCGCGCTGGTGCTGGCGTGGCTGATATTGGGGCAGGCGATTGCGCCGATACAGGTGGTGGGCGCGTTGATCGTGGTCGCGACGGTGATGACGCTGGGGCTGCGGAAGCGGTAGGCTGCATCGTTCGCTGCGCCAAAAGCGCGCGGATCTCGCAAAGCGGGCGGAGGCGTCGACCCGGCGGAAAACTGCATTTCCCGGACAAGTTATCGCACGCAGCTTTTCGAGATTACCCATATTTCACGTGGGCTCGACGCAATAATTGCAGATTGTCGACTTTGGCTATTTCGCAGCGCTATCCCATATTGAATAAAGGCGTACGTCAAAAAGTCAATTCGATGCAGTCAGTCCAAAGTAGCCCTGAAGTCACCTCGCGATTCGCCACAAATCCTTGGCGGCGCGTCACCAGCGAAGCGGAGCTTGGTGGCGCATCACCAGCGAAGCACAGAAAATCGAATCACCAAAAAATCCACCATGGCGCGAACCGCCAGAGACAGGTTTCGGCGCGACGGATACAGCGCATAGATCTGCATCACGGGCGGCGTCCACTCGGGCAACACCTGAACCAGAGCGCCCGTGGCGAGGCTTGGGCTGGCAAGAAAACGAGGCACCATCGCAATGCCGCCGTCGGCGAGCGCGGCGTGCATCAGGATCGTCGAATCGTTCGCACTAAACTGGCTGCTGACGCTCACCTGTGTTGATTCGCTGCCGCGTGAGAGCTGCCAAACGCTCCGCCCGACGTTGGCGTGACCGAGGCAGGTGTGCTTCGCGAGCGCTTCGGGAGCTTCGGGCGTTCCGTTCTGCGCCAGATAGGCGGGCGACGCGACCAACACTGAATCACATGGCGCGAGCGGACGCCCCACCAGCATCGGGTCAGGCTCGCTGCTGATGCGAATGGCCAAATCGATACGCGCTTCAACCAAATTGAGCGCGCCCTCGCTGACGTTCAGATCAATTTTCAGTTGCGGATGCAGCAGCAAAAAATCGCTGATCGCCGGGGCCAGATGCGAGAACCCAAACGAGCCGCTGGTCGTGAGGCGCAGCTGCCCGCGCAATGCGCCATCGCGACTCGCTGTTTCGTCCTGCACGGCATCAACCAGCGCCAGCATTTGCTGGCTGCGGCGCAAGCATTGCTCGCCTGCGTCGGTCAGCGTGACGCTCCGCGTGGTTCGCTGCAAAAGCCGCGAGCCGAGCCAGCGCTCAAGCTCGCCGACGTAGCGAGTGACCATCGCGCGCGACATCTCCAGCTTGTCCGCAGTCGCGGTGAAGCTGCCGCTGGACGCGACCTCCGAGAAAACCTGCATTGCGGTGATTCGATCCATTATTTGCTCGTTATTTGCAACAGTTAAGCCTATTTTATGGTGTTTTTCTTATTGTTTTGCGAAATTAAACTTCAGCCTGCAATTTTCCATCGTCACTAATCAAGAGGAACAAGACCATGATCCGCACCACCCTGACTGCCGCAACGCTGACCGTACTTTTCGCCAACGCGCAGGCTGCGCAGCCGCTTCAATTGAAGGTTTACAACGCTGACGGCAACAGCTTCAACGTCAATTCAACCCTCGTTTATGGCGAAAAAGAGGCGATGGTGATCGACGCCGGATTCACCCGCGCCGACGCGCTACGCATCGCCGCTAACGTGCTCGACAGCGGCAAAAGCTTGAAGACGATTTACGTCAGTCAGGCCGACCCCGACTACTACTTCGGCGTCGAAGTCCTGAAGGAAATATTTCCGAACGCCGAAGTGGTGACCACGCCTGCCGTGCTCGAAAAATTGAGCGCCAAGGTCGCAGGCAAAGTTGCTTTCTGGGGCCCGAAGATGGGGCTAAATGCGCCGCGCGTTCCAGTGCTTCCCGAGGCGCTGCAAGGCAACACGTTAACCATTGACGGAGAAACCGTTGAGATTCGCGGCACGCAAGGCTTACTCGCGCATCGACCTTACGCGTGGATCCCCTCGATCAAGGCCGTCGTCGGCAACATCGCGGTCTTCGGCAACCTGCATGTGTGGACGGCCGACACCCAAACCGTCGCCGAGCGCAGCGCTTGGCTAGCACAACTCGCTGAAATGAGCGCGCTCAAGCCGGACGTCGTCGTCCCCGGTCACATGAAGGCGGGCAGCAGCATCGACGCCAGCGCCATCAATTACACCCGCGACTACCTGATGTCTTTCGAGAAAAATGCTGCGTCGACCAAGACCAGCGCCGAACTGATTGAAGCCATGAAAAATGCGTTCCCAGACGCGCCCGGCGGGCTCTCGCTGGACATCGGGGCCAAAGTCAACAAGGGTGAAATGAAGTGGTAAACGGCTAGCTGCGTCCGAAGCGCGGTCGCTCCGGCGTCATCCAATCAGTCCGACAGCAATATTGCCGCATAAAATTGCGGCAACATTGACCTGAATGAAATAAGTCGCGACCAGCATGAATGACACCACCCAACCGCCCGAGCTTCCCACCCTGCCCGACCGCCTCGCCATCGATCCACGCAGCCCGCACCACGTCGCCGCCGTGTTCGAGCGCGACATCGGCATTCGCTGGAACGACAAAGAGCGCTCCGATGTCGAGGAATACTGCATCAGCGAAGGCTGGATCAAAGTCGCGGCAGGCAAAGCACGCGACCGCAAAGGCATGCCGCTGATGATCAAGTTGAAGGGCAAGGTTGAGGCGTTTTATCGGTAGCAGTTCGTCCAATATTTGCGGGTCTCTCGAAGTAAGCTTTACTAACTGAACTTAGTTCACTACTCAATTGAATTCGCATGCGCACCGAGAACATCCACGAAGCAAAAACCCATCTCTCACGCCTGATTGAGCAAGCGGTGGCGGGCGAGCCTTTTGTAATCGCGAAGGCGGGCAAGCCGCTGGTGAAAGTCGTGGCGCTTGATGCGCCCGCAGCGCCTGCCTCGCGCTTGGGCTTTATGAAGGGGCAATTCTCGGTACCCGATGATTTTGATCACATGGGAGCAGACGAGATCGAAACTCTGTTTCACGCGAAATAGTGAAGCTGCTGCTCGACACTCACCTGCTCCTTTGCGCAGCAGGCGAGCCCAAAATTTTGACCAGCGATGCGATGGTTGCTCAGTACGGAGGCTCGATTCGAAAGGTCTGACTCCTCGCACAGAGCAAGTGGATTGCGCCGCGACGCAATCCAAATTAAATCTACAGCGAGCGAATCTCCACCTTGCGCCACTTGATCGCGCCGCCGGGCGCGTCCTTCGCGCCATTGCCGAATTGCAGGGCAATCGGGCCGCTGGCAAATTTGCCATGCTCAACATCCACCGTTTGCACGCCGTTGAATTCGACGATCATGCGCGGGCCTTTGGCGGTGATGACGAAGGTGTTCCACTTGCCGCCCGCTGTGGGCATGGGCTGCGCGACTTTGGCGACATCGACGATTGCGCCGGTGCCGTACAGTGGGTCGGGGCGTTGATCGAAGATATTCACTTCGTATGAGTTCGCGGCGGTGACTTCTTTGGTGTTGGAGAGGCGCAGGAAGATGCCGCTGTTGGTCGTGTGATCGGCCCAGAATTCGGCCCGAATCTGGAAGTCTTTGTAGGACTCTTTGCTGATCAGATAACTCGCGACTTTTGCCTTGTCGGCGACGATGGCGCCCTCCTCCGCGCGCCAGTTGGCGTCACCGATAGCGATGAAATTCTCCATGCCTTTTGCGCCGTCAACCAGGGTCGTCCATCCGGACGAGCTGGGCATATTCGAACATCCGAAAAGCGCGAGTGAGGTGGCGACAATCAGCAGCGACACGCTGCGGAACGACACAGTTTTCATGGTGAATCTCCTTGGGGGTTTTTATGTTCTGGACACGTCGTACAGCTTCGCGGATTCTGCACGCCGTGCAATCTGTGTCAAGTTTCCGGCTCATCGGTGAGCGCTATGCAAATCGGTAGTCCACACTCAAACGGCAACCGTGCTATTGTCAGTGCCCAAAACCGTGGCATTACCGTCGTAATTGCATTCGGTTGCCTACGCTTTAAGGAGTACACCATGCCCGGCTTGTTGCCTGATGTTGACCCGAACGGGTTGCTTGAATTTTCAGTGGTCTATACCGACCGCGCACTGAACCACATGTCGAAGCGCTTTCAGGGCGTGATGAAGGACATTTCGCGCATGCTGAAAACCGTTTATCACGCCAAATCATCCGTGCTGGTGCCTGGCAGCGGCACGTTCGGTATGGAGGCCGTCGCCCGCCAATTTGCGACCAGCAAAAAAGCGATGGTTATTCGCAATGGCTGGTTCAGCTATCGCTGGACACAGATTTTTGATCAGGGACATATTCCCGCTTCGTCGACGGTGCTCAAAGCTCGTCGCACGGGTACGGGCAAGCAGGCGACTTGGACACCCGCGCCGATTGCCGAAGTCGTTGCCACGATTGCCGCTGAGCGGCCCGATGTGGTGTTCGCGCCGCACGTAGAAACCGCCGCTGGGATGATCCTGCCGGATGATTACTTGCGCGCCGTGAGCGACGCAGTGCATGCGGTGGGCGGCCTCTTTGTGCTCGACTGCATCGCATCAGGCGCGATGTGGGTGGACATGGAGGCAACCGGTGTGGATGTCCTCGTGAGCGCGCCGCAAAAAGGCTGGTCGAGCTCGCCGTGCTGCGCGATGGTGATGCTCTCGGAGCGCGCGCGTACCGCGATTGACGGCACGACAAGCACGAGCTTTGCCTGTGATCTGAAGAAGTGGTTGCAGATCATGGAAACGTATGAAAACGGCGGTCATGCGTATCACGCGACGATGCCAACCGACGCGCTGACGCGGCTGTGCGAAGTGATGAAAGAGACCGAGGCGTATGGCTTTGAGCGCGTGCGCTCCGAGCAGATCGCACTGGGCGCGAAAGTGCGCGCGCTGTTCGAGAGTCGTGGTATTCCGAGCGTCGCGGCGGAGGGTTTCAAGGCACCGGGCGTGGTGGTGAGCTACACCGAGGATGCCGAGTTGCAGTCGAGCCGCAAGTTCCTGGCCGAAGGGTTGCAAACAGCCGCCGGTGTTCCGCTGCAATGCGACGAGCCGGCTGATTTCACGACGTTCCGCATCGGTTTGTTCGGGCTAGAGAAATGGCACAACGTCGATCGCACGGTGGGGCAATTGGCTGCGGCACTTGATCGGTTGGGGATCAAGGGGGTGGCGGTTCCTGAGCGTGAGGTGGCTACCGTTTAGCCTCGGGTTATTTTGCCCCTTCTATGACTGCTGCGGCAGTCACCTCTCCCCTCACCCTAACCCTCTCCCGCAAGGGGAGAGGGGACAGCGCCGGAGCGCCACTACGCTGGTGTTTCGCTTATTTTGCCGGTGCTGCGGCCTTCGCAAAATCCCCGGCCACACCAATCAACCACTCATCCGGCTTGATGTATTTGCGGAATGCGTCGTTGACTTGCTGGAGCGTCAACGCTTTCATCTCTGCGTCACGCTTCGCCATGTCGGCGAACGTTTCGTTGAGGTTCATCTGAATCAAGAGCGCGTTGGCGACGCTGTCGTCGCTGCTGCGCGACTGCTGACGCCCTTGCAGCAGGTCGGATCGATTGCGCTCCAGCTCATCCGCAGTGAAGCCGTCCTTTAGCGCGCGCTCGGTCTCCTCTCGCAGCGCGGCAACGACGCGGTCGCGATTGATCGGGGCGTAGGTGCCGTCAATGCCAAAGTAGGCGCGGTCGCCATATTCGGGAATGCTCACGCTGGCTTGAATTCCGTACGAGAGGCCGTCTTTTTTCCTGATCCGGGCCGCGAGACGATTGTCGAGTGCGTTGCCGCCGAACATCGCGACGGCTAGCTCGAGCGCAGGCGCATCGGGGTCCTTGCGCGTCAACGGAAGGAATTGATCAACGTCGATCACTGCATTGGTCTTGTCCGGGGCTTCGGCTGTAATCAGCGTGCCCGGCAACGGCTGGTGTTTGCCCACATAGCGCACGTAGGCGGGCGCTTTCGATGACCAGCCGCTTAACTGACGGCGAACCTCGTCGGCAACGCCCTCGGGCGCGGTTCCGACGATGGCAACACGTACGGCACTGGCGCCCCAGTTTGCATCAAAGGCCTTCACCACGTCCGCAAACGAGATACCGTTCAATTCTGCGATTTGTTCGGCTAACGTTTTGCGATAGAGCGGCTCACCCGGTGACACGCCGAACGCTTTGTTTTTGTACGGAATCGCCTGATTGTTGATGAGCGTTTGTGGCTCACGAGCGCCCGATTCAAGCTGCGTCTGCAGCTGCTTTTTGAAGCGCTCGAAGGCATCGCTGCTCAATTTGGCTGATCGCACCTGCGGCAGCACGAGCTTGATCGCATCAATCACGTGATCGCGATCACTGCTAATGGTGATCATCGTCCCTTGGGTGCCGCCGGATAGGCTGAAACGACTTTTGAGCGCCGTCAACGCATCCGTTCGCGCCTGCTTTTGGGCGGGAGATTCGGCCTCTGAAATTAACAGCGGCACCAGGTTCAACGCGGGCTGTTTGATCTGCTCGCCGAGTTCACCCCAGCGCAGACTGATCTTTACTGTCACGGCATTGCCGCGATTTTGTTTGTTCAGCTGCGCCCATTGAAATGCGGGATCGCTGAGATTGCGCACCGTGCGCGATTCCAGGGCTTCTGGCGTGGCGGAGAAGGCCTCTCCCGCGTCGACCATGGCCCGAGGCTTGTAGGCAGCCAGAAGGCTCGCCACGGGGGGCGCGGCGGCGACATCAACGCGATCCGGTTTGTCCTCCGGCAGATAGCGCGCGAGCGTGCGGTTGGCCGATTTGAAATACGTCGCCTTCACCCGCTCCAAGTCGGCAAGCGTCACCGCCTGAACGGCGTCGCGCCCCGCAAACAGGGTGCGCCAGTCGCCAAGGCTCACGACCTCGGACAGCGCCTGAGCAACGCCAATCGGGGATTCCATCGCCTTCTCAAAGCCCACCGCAATTTCGCGGCGAGCTCGGTCGACAGCTTCCTGCGTCAGCGTCATGGGCGTTCGGCCTTCAATCAAATCAAGCAACTCACGCTCAAGTTTGCCGGTATCGGCATTTTTGTCAGCCACGAGGCCAAACGCCGCTAGCGAAACGTCATTGACGCCCGAAATGAACGGGAATATCTGCACCGCTTTTTTCGATTCCACAAAGGCGCGATAAAACGGGCCCGATGGATTGCTGACGAGCACTTGCGCGAGCAGTGACACGGCGGCCGAATCGGGGTGCAGTTTTGACGGCACCTTGTAACCCGCGACCACAAGCTTCACGTCGCCCACCCGGCGAACCGTCACCTCGCGCTCGCCGTCCTGCGTAGGCTCCACCGTGTAGAGGGTGGGCAACACGCGATCCGGTTTCGCAATCGGCGCGAACACTTCGGCGACGATGTCGAGCGCCTGTTTCGGATCGAATTTTCCAGCGATCAGCAGCACTGCATTGTCAGGCTGGTAATGTCGTTTGTAGAACGCCTGCAAGCGCTCAATGTTTACGTTCTCGATGTCGCTCAACACACCCAGCGTCGACTTGCCGTAGTTGTGAGCGGTAAATGCCGCCGCATGCAGGCGCTGGATCAGCACGCCGCCGGGCTGGCTGTCGCGGCGCTCGAACTCGTTTCGCACCACGGTCATTTCGCTATCGAGATCTTTTTTCGCGATGAAGCTGTTGATCATGCGTTCCGCCTCCAGCTCCAGCGCAAATCGCAGGTTGTCCGCGCTGGACGAGAACGCCTCGTAGTAGTTCGTGCGCTCGAGGCTCGTGGTGCCATTCCAGCGCATGCCGCGCGCCGTGAACTCCTTCAGCATGTCGGGATGCTTCGGTGTGCCTTTGAAGATGAGATGCTCAAGCAAATGCGCCATCCCGGTCTCGCCGTAACTCTCGTGTTTGGAGCCAACGAGGTAGGTGATGTTTACGAGCGTTAACTCCTTCGACGCGTCGGGAAACAGCAACACCTTAAGCCCGTTTTGCAGACGGTATTCGCTGATGCCTTCGATGGACGGGCCAGCGGTGATGCCTGTGAGCAGGCTTGGCGCGACCGATTGCGCGAAGCTCGGCGCAATGCCGCTGAAACAAGCGACAATGAAGGCAACTGAAGCAGCAAAGAACTGCAATCGACGTAAATTAGACATGGGCAATTTTCCTGAATGCGATGCGCTGAACGGTACGTAACGTGGAACAAAACAGCTAATAATATGACATTGTTCTACCGGGGACATCCACCCAGACGTGATCCACAGCCAAAAGCAGTCAGGCAGCACGAAGCGCGGAACGGGCGATAAACTTTTTCGCACTCATCGCCACCGCAATCTCGTGTTCACGGAGGCGACGCTGGCGACGACCGAGTCCGGCGAGGTCTGCGATGGCAAGGCGATATATTGCTGCTGCATTATGCGGCGCTGCGCCTTCGTGCAGGCCGCGAGAAGCGGAAGATTTTTGTGATCGCTTTATTGTTCAGCTATCTTCTGAAAATACGGCTGCAATTGGGCTCAGCGCAGTATTATGCTCAAGTCGACTTATGGCCTATTTCTCCGGCAGCCCCAGTGCAGCGGCGCTTTCACGACAAAGCGGTATCTTAGGCGGTGCGTCGATTAGCCAAGAATCGCCACGTTGCGACGCCGCTACTCTTTCACCGAACCCGTCATCCCCGATACGTAATACTCGACGAAGAACGAGTAGATGAACGCCACCGGCAGCGAGCCGAACAGCGCTCCCGCCATGAGCGAACCCCAGTGATACACGTCGCCCTCCACCAGCTCCGTCACCACGCCGACCGGCAGGGTCTTTAGCTCTGACGACGAGACGAACGTGAGCGCGTAGATGAATTCGTTCCACGACAGCGTGAACGCGAAAATCCCGGCCGAAATCAGCCCCGGAACGGCCAGTGGCAACACAATCTTCGTGAGAATCTGCCAGCGGCTGGCGCCGTCGATCAGTGCGCACTCTTCCAGCTCGAACGGGATCGACCGGAAGTAGCCCATGAGGAGCCATGTGCAGAACGGGATCAGAAACGTTGGGTACGTCAGGATAAGCGCCAGGCGCGTGTCGAACAGCCCGAGCTGAAACACCACCGACGCCAGCGGAATGAACAGGATGGATGGCGGCACCAGATACGCCAGAAAAATTGCAAGCCCGACCTGTTTAGCGCCCGAAAATCGCAAGCGCTCAATCGCATAGGCCGCAAACACCGACGCGGCGAGCGAGAAAAAGGTGGACGTCACAGACACCAGCACCGTGTTCCACATCCACTCCGGATACGCCGTATCAAACAACAGTTTTTTGACGTGAGCGAGTGTTGGCGAGTTGACCCAAAACGGGTTTCCCTCGCGCGACAAAAGCTCGTTATTCGGCTTAAACGCCGTGATCCCCATCCAGTAAAACGGAAACAGCAACACGAACAAAAAACCACCCAGCGGCAGGTAAGTCGCGAAAATCTTGCGCCGATTCGTCTCAAGGAAACTCATGCCCGTCGAGTCGGCGCTTTCGGCCGTTGCAGTGTTGACTGCCTTTGCATCGCTACTCATTTGTCGCCGCCTCCTTGTTGCCAGACGCGGCGTTGCAAACCGAAATAACTGAACATGATCGCTGCCAGCAGGAACGGCACCATCGCAATCGAGATCGCAGCGCCTTCGCCGAGCGCACCGCCCGAAATTGCACGCTGGAATGACAGCGTAGCCATCAGGTGCGTCGCGTTGAGCGGCCCACCGCGCGTGATCACGTAGATGAGCTGAAAATCGGTAAAGGTAAACAACACCGAGAACGTCATCACGACCGCGATGATCGGCGTCAACAGCGGTAAGGTGACGTATCGAAACTGCTGCCACGGCGTCGCGCCGTCAATCGCAGAGGCTTCGTAATAAGACGGCGAAATCGTCTGCAATCCGGCGAGCAATGTGATCGCCACGAAAGGCACGCCGCGCCAGACGTTTGCGGCAATCACCGAGAAGCGCGCGTTCCACGGGCTTCCCAGAAAATCGATGTAGGTATCAATGATGCCCATCTTCACCAGCACCCAGCTGATGACAGAGAACTGAGCATCAAACAACCACCAGAATGCAATGGCCGACAGCGCCGTCGGCACGATGTACGGCAGCAAAATCACCGCACGAAAAAAGCTCTTTAAGCGCAGATTGCGATTGAGCAACAGCGCAAGCCACAGGCCAAGAAAGAATTTGAGAACGCTGGCAATCGTCGTATAAAAAAGTGTGTTGAACAGCGCGAGCTGCGTGACACTGTCAGTCGCCAGAAAAACGTAATTCTCGAAGCCGACCCACTCACCGGCTCGACCGACCTTGGCGTCGGTAAAACCAAGCCACACGCCCAGTCCCAGCGGATACGTCAGGAACAGCACCAGCAAAATGGCTGCCGGCATCATGAAGATTAGGCCCAGCGCGTTGCGACTATTTTGAAGTTTGTCAAACATGAATCAAACCGAAATCAAACATTAAGTAGAAGCAGACGAGCCGACAAGGCCAGAACCAGATTCGGGCGGGTGTGTAGGAGGGGCTCTGCCGCGACCCACGGTGGCGCTCGCAACTTGGGTCGCGGCGGAGCCCCTCCTACAGGGGTCTCAGTGCATAGTCGACGACTCACTTAGCAACCGGAGAATCGCCAAAAAGCATCAGACTTTGTAGTACCGCTCCGCCCGCTTCTGCGCCCGCTCGGCAGCTTCTTTCGGCGTCTTCGATCCGCTTGCCGCTTCGGCCACCATATTCACCACGATGAAGTCGGCTGCGGCACCCGCTGAGGCGTAACCGAGCTTCCCGGCGTAGCCCGCAGGACGCAGGTTTTTGACGCAATCGCGATACGGCGTGTGTTTCGGGTCGGACGTCCAGATCGCAGATTTCGCGTACTCGGCCAGCGGCGGCGCGATGTAACCACCCGCCGCGGTCAGCCACGGATCAAACTGCTCCTGCTCCATCATGAAACGCAGGAATTCCTTAGCAGCGTTGGGGTACTTCGTGTACTTCATGATCATCTGGTTGAAGAACAGATGCGATTCAGTCGGAACGCCAACCGGGCCGATCGGGTACTGCGCGTGAAAGATGTCTTCCTTCAGGTCTTTCACCTTTTGGTCGGCTGACGTTTTTGTCGCGTAGTAAATCGAGATGCCGTTGTTGGTCAGGCTGATCTGGCTGTCGAGGAACGCTTTGTTGTTGTTCGGATCGAGCCACGACAGCGTTCCGGGCACAAAGGTGGCGTACATCTCTTTGGCGTATTCGAGCGCCTGAATCGTCTCCGGGCTATCGATGACCACCTTGTTATTGGCGTCCACCAGCTTGCCGCCATGCGACCAGATCAACCAGTTTGTCCATAGGCCGTCACCGGTGGCGTTCCCCAATGCGAAGCCGCTCGGCGTGTTCTTTTCCTTCAGCGCCTTCAGCAATTTCAGGAAATTCGTCGTGTCCTTCGGGAAAGTGTCGAAACCGGCTGCCTTGACCATGCTTTGGCGATACACCAGCATCGCGCCCGCTGCACCAAGACCGATGCCGATCCACTTTTTGCCATCGGGGCGAAGGTAGGCCTCGCACGCCGGATACCAGCCGCCGTACTTTTTGCCCAAATAGGTGGCGAGATCGGTCACATCGAGCAGCTTTTCCGGGTACAGATTGGCGTCATCATTGGTCGACAGAATGATGTCGGGGCCGGCACCGGTGTTAGCAGCAACGGCAGCCTTTGGCCGGACGTCCTCCCAGCCCTCGTTGTCGACGCGCACTTCGATGCCCGTCTTCTCGGTGAATTTTTTGACATTAATCATGTAAGCGTCGATGTCGCCCTGCACGAAGCGACTCCAGCGCAGAACACGCAGTTTCGCACCCTTCTCCGGCTTGAACGACAGGGGCTGCGCCTGAACGAACGGAGCCCAGATAGCGGAGCCCGCGCCGACCGTAGCCGCTGCGGCCACACCGGCCGAATTGGCCAAAAATTTACGGCGATTTATTTCACTCATAGTTGCCTCCTTAAGCTTTCAATAAATTTGATAGTTTGAACAGTAACGACCCGCAAGTTACGAGCTTGGGACTCGTGTCTCGATGCATCACAGAGCCTCCACTGCGATGCACAAAAAAGTTACGCTGCCAGACGCTGCCCGGTTTCGGCGTGGAACAGATGCGCGCAGCTCATGTCCGGCTGCAAATGAATGGTGCTACCCGGCGCGAAATCATGGCGCTCGCGGAAGATGGCGGCGAGATCGACGCCCTCATGCCGACAGGCCACAAAGGTGTCCATTCCAGACGGCTCCATCACCACCACGCGCGACGGAATCGCACCGCGCGCGCCATCAGACGACACCAGCCTGAGATGCTCAGGACGCGTACCAAAAATGATCGGCTGGCCGTCCATGCCGCCCACCTGCTGTGGCGCATCGAGCTGCGTACCATCGGACAACTCAACGCGCAACGCATCGCCACTTCGGCGCAGCGTTCCCGGCAGAAAGTTCATCGACGGTGAGCCGATAAATCCAGCTACAAACTGATTGGCCGGGTGATCGTACAAATCAAGCGGGCTGCCCGTTTGCTCGATGCGACCATCACGCATGACGACGATCTTGTCGCCCATGGTCATCGCCTCAATCTGGTCATGCGTCACGTAGATCGACGTGGTTTTGAGCCGCTGATGCAGTTCCTTGATTTCGCTCCTCATCGCGACGCGCAGTTTGGCATCGAGATTCGACAGCGGCTCGTCAAACAAAAACACCTGCGGGTCGCGCACGATGGCGCGGCCCATCGCGACGCGCTGGCGCTGTCCGCCGGAGAGCTGGCGCGGATAACGATCCAGCAGCGCGCCGAGCGCAAGAATCTCCGCCGCACGACCGACTTTTGAATCGATCGTCGCCTGATCCTCTTTTGCCAGCATCAGCGAAAACGCCATGTTGTCGCGCACGGTCATGTGCGGATACAGCGCGTAGTTCTGAAACACCATTGCGATGTCGCGCTCTTTCGGCGGCAGGTCGTTGACGCGTTTGTCGCCGATACGTATTTCACCATCGGTGATTTCTTCGAGCCCCGCGATCATGCGCAGGAGCGTTGACTTGCCGCAACCCGACGGCCCGACCAACACCGTGAACGAACCGTCAGCAATCGAAATATCAACGCCGTGCAGGATATCGGTCGCACCGAATCGCTTTTTTACCGCCTGAATAGTGACGCTAGCCATGTGCCCGCTTTGATTTTCGTTGCGATAGGTGTGCTGTATATGACAGTGCGGCGAGCGTGTCAAACAGATAGTCCGCTGAATGCACACAATTCACCGAAACGTCGATAAATAAAGTAGTTGCCCACGGGCTGGATAGGCGCACGCAGCGCTACCGTGAACGATTGAAGCGTGTGCACGGCCTCGATAAACACGAGGCGCGAGAGGCGGGCACGGGTTTTGCGCGGCCACCGGTACGCTGGCGACCACGAAAACTCCACCGGCACCCCGAACAGCGCGCTGAGCGCGTGGGTGAACCGTGTAGGCGAATCGTAGGGATCCCGGGCTTATAAATTTGGCATTCCAGCCCTATTCCCACTTTCAAAAGGATCAATCATGACCCCATCGTTCACTCACCTCGCCATCGCCGCCGCCTTCGGAGCAGGCGCGATCACCGGCTCGCCGAGCGCTACCGCACAAACGCCCGCCCCGCTAACTGCACCAGCGGCCGCGGCTTATGACGAATTATTCAACTTGAGTCTGACACAGAAAAAAGGGCTGTCCGTGTACGTCGGGGGACAGGTCATCGTCGGCGTGTTCGTCAAACGGATTGACGGAAATACAGTGGAGCTGCGCAGCCAGCAATTTGCCAAAATCATTGTGCGACTGGATCGCGTTGATGCAGTAGCACTCAGCTGAGCAGGTTGCCGATGCTTGATGCCGCTTGGGTTTGATCGGCGTCAGGCAGCGCTGGTTGCCATCAACTCATTGAGTTGGACTGATTTGGTTGGCGACCACGTCGCATTAAATTGCAACACGTCTTTCGGCCACAGCATCACGACGGTTGAGCCGAGCAAAAAGCGGCCCATTTCGGCACCCTGTTTAAGGGTCACTGGGCTTTCGTTGTCCGGCGAACTTCCGTAGCGCCATTCACGCACATTGCCGGTACGGGGAGGATTGACGACGCCGTGCCATACCGTTGCCATACTGCCGACAATCGTCGCGCCGACGAGCGCCAGTACAAGCGGTCCGTGCGCTGTGTCAAACACACAGACCACGCGCTCATTGATGGCGAACAAGCCAGAAATGCCTCGGGCGGTTGCCGGGTTCACCGAATACAGCGCGCCGGGCACGTAGATCATGCGCGTCAGTGTGCCGTCGCACGGCATGTGAATGCGGTGATAGTCGCGAGGGCTCAGATAGAGTGTCGCGAAGGCTCCGCCATCAAATTGCGCGGCGAGCGTGGCGTCGCCACCGACCAGTGCCCGCGTGCTGTAGTGATGCCCTTTCGCCTGAAAAATCTGATCGCGCTCTATCGCGCCGAACTGGCTGATCGCGCCGTCAACAGGACACAACCACAAAGGGCCGTCACTCGAAGGCACGGGCCGGGCGTCGCTACGAAGGGGGCGCGTGAAAAACTCGTTGAACGTGGCAAAGGTTTCAATGCGCGGCTCCACGGCCTCCGCCATGTTCACACCGTATTTCGCAACGAAACGACGAATGATCCAGTGCGTGATCGCGCCGCCGCGCCAGCCCGCAACGAGCCCTGCAAAGCGGGTCAGCGCGAGCTTGGGCAGCCAGTGTTGAAGTGTGACAAAAGTAGATTCGCGCAAGGGATTGGACAACGATCAGTGTTCGGCAGAGACGCAAGAATAGCGGCTTACTTCACCCGTCGTGGCAGCGCTCGCACCAAGGAAGCGTTGAATTGGTCGCTCCTCCGGCGCAGGCCGGGGGCGTGGATACCGGCCTCCGCCGGTATCGCAACAAAATTGACTTGTTCAGCGCTTCCCCAACTCACGTCTTGCTTTCGCAGTTAAACATCCACTGAATGCCGAACTTGTCGGTCAGGCTGCCGAAATACGCGCCCCAGAACATTTCGGTCAATGGCATTTCTACTTTGCCACCGTCGGCCAACGTGTTGAACAATTGGTCGGTTTCAACGCGGGTGTCGGGCTGAAGATTGATGTAGACGTTATTACCCTGTTTGAGCGTAAAGCCCATGGTCTCCGGCGCGTCGGTGCCCATGATCACATGACCGCCAAGAATCGGTAAAGCCACATGCATCACCAAGTCCTTGTCGGCGTCCGCCATTGGCGGTTGACCGGGCTGCGCGGGAACAGCGCCGAAGCGTCCGATAGGCGCAGAAACCTCAGTGCCGAACACCGATTTGTAGAACATGAACGCCGCTTCTGTAGACCGCGGAAAATTCAGATAGGTGGTGACTGATGCCATGTATGTTTCCTCTAAAAAATAATTTGTACAGCGGGCAGTACGCCCGATTAACCGGCTGCCGCACGCTCAAGCGCAGCCACATCGATCTTGACCATCCGCATCATGGCCTGCATCACGCGGCTGGCTTTTTCAGCGTCAGCATCGTCTTGCAAACGCAGCAGCGCTTTTGGCACAATTTGCCACGATACGCCAAACTTGTCTTTTAACCAGCTGAATTGGCTAGGGCTACCACCGTCGGCGATCAGCGCGTCCCAGAGGCGATCCGTTTCGGCCTGATCTTCGCAGATCGTGAACATCGAAAACGATTCGTTCGTTTTGAAATAGGGGCCGCCGTTGAACAGGATGTATTCCTGATTGGAGAGCACGACGGTCGCGCTCATCACCGTGCCTTCGGGATACGGCGTGCCTCTTGCCCAGCGCGCGATATGCTGGACTTTCGAATCGGCGAACAGTGATACATAAAAATTTGCAGCCTCTTCTGCCTGCGTGTCGAGCCAGATAAACGGTGTGATTTGGTTGCGAGGATTGATCTTCATAATGCGTGGCTTCAGCGCTACAGTGTTTTCCCCAGCGCTTCGAGCTGGTCCGTCGCGATGCCCCAGCCGACATGAAAACCCATCGCCTCATGCGCCTTGCAATCCTCTGCGTTCCAGTGGCGGGCGCGTGCGGTGTAGCGCGTTTTTCCAGGCTGGCCGGGCTCGTCTTCAAACGTAAGCACGCAGGTAAAAAACGGTTTTCCGGAAGGCACCCAGGCCGAGGTGTAGGCATCGGTGAACACGATTTTTTCGTTCTTGATGACTTCGAGATACACGCCACGGTTTGGCATCTCAGTGCCGTCGGGCCCTTGCATCACGATGTAGCTGGAGCCACCGGTGCGCGCGTCCGTTTCGGCGTGTGTCGTTTTCCAGGGCGGTGGCGTGAACCACTGCGTGATGAGCGCGGGTTCGGTCCAGCAGCGGAAGAGTTTGTCGCGCGGCGCGTCGATCAGACGCGTCAGGAAAAGTTCGTTGGCGACTTTGTTGGGGGCGTCGTTTGTCATTTGAATGTCTCCTGTGTCTTGTGCGTTTGTGTAGAAGTGAAGAGCAGAACCTAGGCTTCGCTAATGATCTGAAAGCCGCCGTAGATGATGCGTTTGCCATCGAAAGGCGGCACGTTGTCTGGCGAACTCATGCGCGGATCCTGCATGAGTTTTTTCCATCCGTCATCGCGTGCCTGTTTTGATGGCCACATGACCCACGAAAAGACGACGCTTTCGTCGGCTTCGCGCTTCACGGCCATGGGGAACGAGGTGAGCTTGCCTTCGGGCACGTCGTCGCCCCACGCGTCGACTACGGACAGTGCGCCATATTCCTTGAACAGCGCGGCAATTTTTTTTGCATGCTCGGTGTACGCGTCCTTGTTGCCGTTGGGAACGGCGCAGATAAATCCGTCAACGTAGTTCATGGTGATCTCCTGATGTTTGGATGGATTGGGCAATTGAGCCGACTATTTGTCGCCGACTTGCTTTGTGCCTTTGAGTAAGGCTACAAGCGCCATGGCATGGCCGTGGCCGAGGTCAAAGTCTTCTTTTAGCCAGGCCACGATTTCTCCTGCTTTTATGCCGTCGCACAGGCCATTCGCGTCCGCGAAGCCTTTCTTTTTGGCGAGGCGCTTGAAGTCGTCTGGCGTCTTGCCGGTCTTCTCCTGAATGTTGTCGAGATAGGCTTGAAAGGACATGGTAGAGGCTCCCTTAAGAGTTGAAATGGATAGGGCCTGCCGCCAGCTCTAGGCGACACCAGAAAATAGCGCGGCACGCAAACGCGGGCTTCGCAACAGTAACCCAGCCCAAACGAACAGACCCACATACGCGCCAAAAAGCAGATGGCTGAATACTGGCGTGTTGGCGCGAAGTTGTATCGCCATCGCTCCGCCAAGATAACCGGTCAGCAACACGGCTCCGATAGCGGCGGTGCGAGGTAGCGCGTACAGCGCAGTGGACAGCAGCAGCAACACACCAAGACCACGCGCGAGCTCTGCGGTAGGCACGAAGCCCAGTTCGCGCAGCGTGTCGGTTACCGGACCAATCGGCGGTAGTTTGATGATCGCGTCGAACAGCAGGAACGCTACGGCCAATCCACTGAGAATGCGGCCAGCCCAAAGTGATGAGCGTCGTAATTTGTCGGTTGCGAGCTTGTCGATCATGGATTGCTCGGTTGCGGTTCGTCCTGACCGTCCACACCGACCATCCAGCTCACGCCAAACTTATCGCTGGTCATGCCAAAGCATGGCGACCAAAAAGTCTTCCCCAGCGGCATGAATATCTTGCCCCCCTCCGACAGCGCGTCAAAGACTTTTTTTGCTTGCACTTCGTCGTCGACTGTGATCGACAGCGAGATGCCGTGAAAGTCTTTCTGCTCGGTACTCATGCCATCGGACATCATCACGGTGGTGCTGCCAAACGTCATTGAGCTGTGCATGATTTTTTTGCCCCAATCCGGAGGCAGCGGCATCGGATGATTTTTATCCGGACTTTCGTCAAAGCGCATCACCATCGTGGTCTTTGCGTCAACGGCCTGACCATAGAAAGCTAGCGCTTCGTCGCAGCGGCCACTCATCATTAAGTAGGGTTCAACTCTCACGGGTACTCCTTCAAGGGTTATGTAGAAAACTGGCTGCCCGGCGTGAGCATGCCTTCGATGTAGCGGCGCAAATGCCCGATGCACTGCACCACGATGGGGGAACTTCCTTGCGCTTTGGCCAGTATGAACGCGCCCTGCAGCACGGCCTGCGTGTAGAGCGCTAACGTTTCCGAATCCCACGCTGCTTGAGGTGCGTAGAGTGCTTTTGCGGCAGCAATGTCAGCTGCTACGGTGCTCGCGTGCGCCAATATCCCCGCGTTGCAGGCATCGCGAATGCGCGGATGTGTCTCGAAGGTTTCCTGCACCATGGTGCCGAGCAGGCAGGTGTAGTCGGGCAATTCGCCCTGCAGAATCTCAGCGCGTAGATCGATGTACGCCAGCACGCGATCACGCGGGTCAGCGAGCTCTTTGTATGCCGACGTTGCAAAGAGCCCACCCGTCATATTGTTCCAGTGCTCAACGGCCATCAGCGCCATCTCTTCCTTGCTTTTGAAGTGATAGAAATAGCTGCCTTTGGTCACGCCCGCCGCCGCGCAAATGTCGTCCAGCGTGGCGGCTGTATAGCCCTTGGTGCGGATGACCTTCAACGCTGCATCGAGCAGTTTGGTTTTGGACGTATGTTCGGTGGCGAGCATGTCGTAGGTTCGTAGGTGCTTATTACCTGAATACCTGCTGATTTTGTGAAGCTGTAAGGTTGTTAAATTGAACATACCAACCAGTCGGTATGGTGTCAAGTTCAAGTTGACAGAATATCGAATGCTGTGCAGATAAGAAATTTGGGGTGGCTTTAGCTTTATTGAAAAAGCCATTCCAAAAGTGGGTTAGCGCCTCATTCCGGCGTTTCTCGACTTCCAACCATTTGTAGGCTCAGCCCTTATGCACGCTTCGCTTTACGAAAAAGCTGATGCCTGCGCTGCCACCTGCGGCGCGTCGATTACTTCAATCCGGTCGCCAGCAAAAAAAGCTCCGCACTGCGATCACGCGACGCCTCGGGCTTGCGGCTTGCCACGGTTTTGAACTGTTTTTTCAGTTGCTGAAAAAACTCTTCGTAGCCTGGGCCTTGATACGCCTTGGTCAGAAATTTGCCGTCCGGTTTCAAGTGAGCGAGCGCAAACTCTGCCGCCAGCTCGCACAGATAAATCGCCCGCGCGGAATCAATCGTCGGCACGCCGCTCATGTTGGGCAGCATGTCACTCATCACCAGATCCACCTTGGCGCCGTCCAGCATCGCCTCGATTTGCGCCAGCGGCCCGGCTTCGCTGAAGTCGCCCTGAATGAATTCGACGTGGGCCATGCCCTGCATTTCGAGCAAATCAATCGCGATGACGCGTCCACTGCTGCCTATTTTTCGGGCAGCGACCTGACACCAACTGCCGGGTGCGGAGCCCAGATCCACGATGACGCTGCCCGGCTTGATCAGCTTGTCCTTGACGTCAATTTCGATCAATTTGTAGGCAGCGCGAGAGCGGTAGCCCTCCTGTTTCGCCTTCTGCACGTAGGGATCGTTGACGTGCTCCTGCATCCATTCTTTGTTCGATTTGTGGCGCTTGGCGGAGGGATTGAGCATGGCCGAGTTGAGCGTGCGCGGTGCGTGGATGCGTAAAAGGGCATGAATTATCGACGTTTAGGCCTTTAGGTCATAAGCTCCCGCCTGAACGGGCCTCAACGCGAGATAATCGAGGGAATATTCACCGAAGAACAAGAACCCAAGATGACTGCCGCTACCTCCACCCTCTCCTCCAGCGCCCGCCGCGCCCTGCGCGCCGCCGCGCACCATCTCGATCCGGTGGTGATGGTGGGTCAACACGGGCTGACGCCGGCCGTTCTGCACGAAATTGATCTTGCGCTGACGGCCCACGCACTCATCAAAGTGCGCGTGATGTCGGACGAGCGCGAAATTCGCGTTGGTTTCCTGACCGAAATTTGCGAGAAGATGGGCTGCGAAAGCGTGCAGCATTTGGGCAAGTTGCTCGTGCTGTGGCGAAATGCTGCGGGCGATGCGAGTGCGGATGATGACGCAGAGCAGGACGCTGCAAGCGTCAAGGCGAGCAAATCAGGGCGCGGCCCTCGCACCAAACTCCCCGCTGAATGGGCAAATGCAGAAGCCCCAAGCGGCGCGCGCTCGGGCTCGGGGTTACCTCCCGGGGAGCGCCGTCGTTACGGCGAAATCCCGCCCGCGCCACGGCGCGAAGGCTGGGCTCCGAAAGATCGCCGGGGTGCAGCGCGCGCTGGCGGTGAAGAAGCGCTGGGTACGCGCCGTCGCGAAGAGAAGGACGGCTTCGCTGCAACCGCGCCACGCGGTCGCGCTCCGTACGGGGACGGCGCATCGCGCGGTGGTGCGGGCGGTGGTAGTCGCGGTGGGTATGCCGGTGGCGGCAACGCGGGCGGCGGCGGTTACGGTTCACGATTCGGAAAGTCAGGTGCAGGTGGCGCAGGCTCAGGCGCGGCGGGTGGCCCACCACGCAGCCGTAGCGGCTACGGCGGCAACACGCCTGCGGGTGGCTCGGGCTTCGGTGGCGGTTACGACCGCGGCGGCGCTGGTGGCGGCGGGTCAGGCTACGCAGGGGGTGGCGGTGGCTACAACCGCAGCGGCGCGAGTGGCGGTCAAGGCGGCTACGGTCGCAGCAACGAAGGCGGCACCGGCTCGGGCGCACCGCGCGCGCGCTGGGGTGATCGCCGCGAACCGTCGGACGGACGCAGCAGCGGGGGCACGGGCGGCGGCTATGGTGGCGGCAGCAGCACGGGCGGCTACGGTGACCGTAGCGGCGGTGGTGGCGGCTTTTCCGGCGACCGTCGGCCTGCACCCGCGGGCGGCGGCTTCAGCGCGCGAGGCGGCTCAGGCAACCGTGACGGCGTAACCGGAAAACCAAGCGGCTTCACACGCGGCGGCTCGGGTGCAGGTGGCGGTGGCGGCGCTCCCGCCCCGCGTACGCGTCGGCGCATGGGCTAATCGGTAGAGGGATTGGCAGGATTTAAGCGTGCTTGAGCTACGTCCCAACTGCGAATGCTGCAACAAGGATTTGCCGAACGAATCGACGGAGGCGCGCATCTGCACGTTCGAGTGCACGTTTTGTGCGGACTGTGTGACAACGAAGCTGCTGGGCGTTTGTCCGAATTGCGGAGGCGAATTTTCCGTACGCCCTCGTCGTCCTGCAAGCAAACTCGGCAAGTTTCCGGCTTCGTTGGAGCGCGTTTACAAGCCCGAGGGCTGCGTCGCGAAAGCTGCCTAACTCGCGAGTGCCGCGAGCGCAGCTTCAACCTGCTCGGCTGAATTCAATTCAATTGAAATTTGAACTGCTTTCTGCGGGCGCTCCAAAGCCTCAAACTGGCTGCGCAACAACGATTCCGGCATGTAATGATTAGGCCGTTCGCGCATGCGCGCAGCGATCATCTCGAAGCTGCCATCAAGAAAAATCCAGGCGGCATTCGGAAGCTCGTCGCTGATCGCGTCGCGATAGCGAGTCTTTAACGCAGAGCAGGCGAGCACGACGCGCTCGCGGCGCTGACTACGTTCGCGCAACTCGCTGTTGAGCTTCGCCAACCACGGCGCTCGGTCGTCATCGTTTAGCGGCGTTCCCGCACGCATTTTTTCTACGTTGCTCGCAGGATGAAAATCGTCGGCGTCGAGGAAGGTCGCGCTCAGTCGTTCGGCCAGAGCACGACCGACGGTGGTTTTGCCGCAGCCGGAGACGCCCATGATTATGATGATGGGGGTTGTGCCCTTGGTCACGTTGATTCCTGCTTCCACCGTCCCCCTCACCCTAACCCTCTCCCGCCGGGGGAGAGGGGACGATATGTACGGTTCATCGCTGGTGACTCATTGCTTCTTGACGGCATGTCCACCAAACCCCGCCCGCATTTGCGCAAGCAGCTTGGCGGCGTAATCGCCCTTGCCTTGCGTTGCAAAACGCGTGGTCAACGCAAGCGCGGTTACAGGTGCCGGAACACCCAAATCGAGCATCGCTTCCACCGCCCAGCGCCCCTCGCCGGAGTCCGCAACATACGGCGCAATCGCAGCAATCTCATCGGGCTTCTGAAGCGCGGAGGCAGTGAGATCAAGGAGCCACGAGCGAACCACCGAGCCATCGCGCCAAGCCTCGGCAATATCGGCAATCGGCATCGCGAAATCTTTCTTCGCCTCCATCAGCGCAAAGCCCTCGGCCAGCGCCTGCATCATGCCGTATTCGATGCCGTTGTGAATCATCTTGGCGTAGTGGCCAGCGCCGACAGCGCCTGCGTGGACGATGCCCTGTGCCTTCGACGGCGCAAGCACTTCGAGATACGGTTTGAGCATGGCGTAGCTCTCAGGCGTCGCGCCCGTCATCACACAGTAGCCATTCTGTAATCCCCACACACCACCGGAGACGCCAACATCGGCGTATCCGATTCCGGCAGCCGTTACCTTCACCGCACGACGCACCGAGTCTTTGTAATTTGCGTTACCGCCGTCGACCAGCAAGTCGCCTTTGCCCAGCATCGGAATCAAAGTGTCGATGGTGTTTTCGGTGATTTCACCCGACGGCAACATCATCCAGACGATACGCGGCAAGACCGCTGAAACCAATGCGTCTGCCAGCGATGCGACGGGTGTGATGTTGGCCTCAACGACCGATTCCCGCGCCTCAGCGCTGCGGTCAAACGCCACCACGTTGACGCCGCCACGCGCCCAGCGCCGGGCCATGTTGGCCCCCATTTTGCCAAGGCCAATTAGTGCAATTTGCAAACTATCCTCCTGCGAACATTGTCTTCATTATTTGCGGCATTCGAGCGAATCGCCCCAAGCCGTCTCAATCTCTAAATTGGCGGCGCAACGCGCTCAACCTCTTCCACCGTGGTTAGCCCGGTGGCGATCTTGTGCGCGCCCGACGCCCGCAAAGGCTTCATGCCATCGCGGAAAGCCTGCTCACGTAGGTCGTCCATGCTCGCGCCGTTGATCACGAGCTTCCTCATTTCCGGCGTCATTACCATCACCTCGTACAACCCGGCACGACCACGATAGCCGGTCATGCGGCAGTCAAGGCAGCCCGCGGCTTTGTAAGTTGTCGAAGGTTTCGTTGCACGGTACGGCTTGGTGAGCGCCGCCCAGTCGTCGTCGCTGATCGGCGCGGCTGGCTCTTTGCAGCTAGAACACAGTGTACGGACCAGGCGCTGCGCCATCACACCCACCACCGTTGAATTGACAAGGTAGGGCGGCACGCCCAGATCGATCAAACGCGTGATGGCCGTGGGCGCATCATTCGTATGCAACGTGGTGAGCACCAGATGGCCCGTCAGCGCTGCCTGCACGGCCATTTCTGCCGTCGGCAGATCGCGAATTTCGCCGACCATAATGATGTCCGGATCTTGCCGCATGAGCGTACGCACGCCGCTCTCGAAATCCACGCCAATCTGCGGCTGTACCTGCATCTGGTTGAACGACGGTTCGACCATTTCAATCGGGTCTTCCACCGTACAGACATTAACCTCGGGCGTCGCGAGTGTCTTCAGAGTGGAATACAACGTCGTCGTTTTGCCGGAACCCGTTGGCCCCGTCACCAAAATAATGCCGTGCGGCTTTGCGATCATCGCTTCCCAGCGCGACAGATCGTCGTCGCTAAAGCCAAGATCGCGGAAGTCACGCAACAGCACTTCCGGATCAAAAATACGCATCACGATTTTTTCGCCGAACGCGGTCGGCATGGTTGCCACGCGCAGCTCAACTTCAACGCCTTCTGGCGTCACGGTTTTGATGCGGCCATCCTGCGGGCGACGCTTTTCAACAATCTCCATACGGGCCAGCAACTTCACGCGACTGACCATCGCGGTGTGAACGGCTTGTGGAATTTGATAGACCTGATGCAGCACGCCATCAATGCGAAACCTGACGACGCCAGAATCACGCCGCGGTTCGATGTGGATATCGCTTGCGCGCTGCTCGAACGCGTTTTGCCAGAGCCAGTCAACAATGCGGATGATGTGTCGATCATTGGCGTCCGGCGTGATGCCGCCGCCCTGTGCACCCAGTTGCACCAACTGCTCGAACGACGAAATGGTGCTCTTGTCGTCAACGGCACGATCCTGCGCTCGGCGCACTGACTGAGCGAGCGCGAAGAACTCGGCAACGTAGCGTTTGACGTCGAGCGGATTGGCAAACACCAACTCAACCCGACGCCGCAACAAATTCGACAACTCGGGAATCCACGAGCGCACAAAGGGCTCGCTCGTCGCCACGGTCACCGAATCCGGCGTCACGGCAACCGGCAGAATGCGGTAGCGATTCGCGTAGCTCGTACTCATGACGGAGCCGACCGCCGAGAAATCTACTTTCAACGGGTCGATGTGCAGATACGGCACTTTTAATCGACCGGCAAGCCATTCCGACAACGCCTCCAGTGTCAGTACCCGTTTCGGTGGTTTGTTGCTGCGCCACTTCTGCTCAGCCAGCAGCGTCAGCGGATGTTCGTAGCTTCGAAATTTTGCGTTTGTGCGCAGCTCGTCAATCAACGCGACGTCTACAAGATCGTCTGCCTCCAGCTCACGCAGCACGAGCTCAAGCGTCAGTGCACGGTCGCCCTGTGACGAACCCTGTGGTTCGGGCTTCGGCGAAGCAGCGGATTGAGCGGGTACGGGAGGGGACTTAACGGAGGCCATCAGCCTATTTTGCTACAGGGCGGGGCGCTTCGCCGATTGTTGCTACAACTTTACGCGCCCCAAAACCTTGATGCCCGAGGAACTGCGCTGCACGAGCACGCCCTCACCAGGCACTAGCACCACGCCCGTCGTCGCCGTGATGTTGACCTGATGAGTGACGAGTAACCAGCTCTGGTTAGCAGGGACTTGCCTGATTTTGGTGACGACCTGCGCGTTGGCGCTGTCAACGACGGCGTTGCCTGAAAACTGTGAATTGAGCGGAGCCCAATCCTCGACCGTACCCGGCGCAGTTGTCAACAACTGCGCCGTTTCGCGGCAGCGACACCAGAGGCTCGTGTACGTACGCGTAAAACTGACTTTGGCGGCTGAGAGGCGGTTTGCCATCTCGCCCAATTCCGCACGCCCGGCAGCCGACAGATTGCGCTGCGACGCGCAGTTGTCAAGCTTAAAACCGGGCGGATCGCCGATGCCCGACTCCGTCTGTCCATGTCGCAACAAAAGCGCAACGCCGCCTTTGCGCAACAGCCGATGCGCCTCGCCCGGCTCCAGCAGCGTCTGGGCGCTGACGACCGGAAGTGCTGCCCACAGCGTGACGATGAGGACCGAAGCCCAGGAGACAAAAATCGCGCGACGCATAATTGAATACATACTGTTCCAGACCGCGTCCGCGGCAGCAAAGTTCAACCATGCTTATAGATTGCGCCGCTTACGTCAATGGCGTTCGCCAGGCTCCGATGGAGATCGAGGCGATCAGCAATTTCCTCGACGCACAGCAACCCGCAGGCGCGTTTGTCTGGGTCGCGCTGTTCGAGCCCACAACCGAAGTGCTGGAAAAAATGCAGGAAGAATTCAATCTGCATGAGCTGGCGATTGAGGACACCAACCGAGGCTCGCAACGCCCGAAGATTGAGGAATACGGGTCGACGCTGTTTCTGGTGTTGCACACGATTGAGCAACACGGCGAGGAGTTCGTTGATGGCGAGTTGCACGTTTACTGCGGCGAACATTTCGTATTGACGGTGCGCCACCGAGCTGAAACCGGGTTCAAGGCGCTGCGTTCAGAGCTTGAACATGACCCACAATTTTTGGCGCTCGGCCCCGGCGCGGCGCTGCACGGTTTGATCGATACCGTCGTTGATCGTCTCTTCCCGGAAGTCGACGCGCTCGAAGACCGGCTCGACAAATTGGAGGAAACGATTTTTGATGCGAAAAACGACAAACGAGTCACCGCTGAGGCGCTATACGCGCTTAAACGCGACACGATGTGCGTGCGCCGTGCCGTCACGCCGCTAGTCGAAATTTGCAGTCGACTGCTGACGCACAAGCACCCGATTTTTCGCGAAGAATTGCGCCCGTACTTTCGCGATGTGCTCGATCACGTGACGCGTATCAACGAATCACTGGACAATCTGCGCGACATGGAAAACAGCGCGACGCAAACCAACCTGTCGCTCATCACCCTGGCCGAAAGCGAAGTCACCAAAAAGCTCGCAGGCTGGGGTGCCATCCTGATGGTTCCGAGCATCGTCGGCACCATTTATGGCATGAATTTCAAACACATGCCTGAGCTGGAATGGGCGTACGGGTACGCTTATGCGTTGGGCTTGATGGTAGTCGGAAGCGTGGCTTTGTGGGCGTTTTTCCGGAAGATCAAATGGGTCTAAGCGTGCTTGCCGTCCAGCAGCTTACATCTGCTTGAATAAATGTGAGAACGGTCGACTGACCTTCAGCTGCTCCTTGTGATCCTTCACTTTCACCGTCGCGTCACCACGAAAATCTCTGGTGACACCTGCGATTGCGTTGACGTTCACGATGGTGCCGCGATGGATTTGCCAGAAGATATTCGGGTCGAGCTCATCGAGCATTTCGCGTAGCGGTTTTCGGATCAACGCCTCTTCACCCGCAGTCACCACGCGCGTGTATTTCTCGTCGGAATTCAGGAACAAAACGTCCTTCACATCGATCAATTTGAGCGTTGAGCCCAGCGACGCTTTGATCCAGCGCAGGTACTCAACCGGCGCGCCTGCCCCCCCCGCCCCACCGCGCATCTCACGCTTGAGGGTCGAGATGAGTTGCGACAAATTCTCAGGCAGCGTGGGTGCATCCTGATCTTCGTTTTCGATACGCTCCTTGAGTCGCTCAATCGTCGTGATCAGACGATCTTCCTGAATCGGTTTCAGGACATAGTCCACAGCGCCACGATCAAACGCGGCGACGGCGTATTCATGAAACGCCGTCACGAAAACGACATGCGT
>JANXUB010000057.1 GCA_025352105.1 Burkholderiales bacterium
GGTGGTTTTCCGAACGGCGAGCTGGCGCGCACCTCGGGTGCAGCACTCAAGCTGTATCGCGCGCGCTCGTTTCTGCGGCAAACCTGGGGCTTGGGCGGCGACGAGCAAAAAGTCGAAGCTGACATCAATCAACTGGCCGGAACCCAAAGGAAGGAGCGACTCGTGTTCACGGTGGGCACGCTCTCGGTGCAGGATTTATTTGATGACAACACCTATGCGCATGATCCGCGCATGGAGTTTTTGAATTGGGCGCTGCTCACGCACGGCGCGTACGATTTCGCTGCCGACGCGCGTGGATATACGTCGGGCTTTGCGCTGGAATATTTTCACAATGACTTGGCAATTCGCTTCGGCCGTTTCGCGCAACCGAAGCAGCCGAACGGGCAGCCACTTGACTATCGCCTGTTCAAAAACTACGGCGATCAGATTGAGATTGAGCGCGCGCACACGCTGGCCGATCAGGCAGGAAAATTGCGCCTGCTTGCCTTCCGCAATGTGGCGACGATGGCGCGCTTCAGCGACGCGTTGACGCTGGCAGATCGCACCGGAACGACGCCCAGCATTGACAACGTACGAACTGGGCAGCGGGCAAAGGTGGGCGTCGGCATCAATGCCGAACAGGCAATCACACCAGAAATTGGCGTTTTTGTGCGCGCGATGTGGGCAGATGGCAAAACCGAGACCTATGCCTTCACCGAGATTGACCGATCGCTGTCGGTGGGGACGTTGATCACGGGCGCATGGTGGGGTCGCAGTCAAGATGTGATCGGGCTGGCGCTTGCAAAGAACGGACTCTCCGCGTCGCACCGTGCCTATCTGGCTCACGGCGGCCTTGGATTTTTCATCGGCGATGGTGCGCTCAACTATCGTCCGGAGACGATCACTGAGGCCTTTTATCGCTGGAATGTTATGAAAGCGGCGTGGCTCAGCGCGGACATTCAGTACATCCGCAACCCCGCCTACAACGCTGATCGTGGGCCGGTGCGGGTAGCGTCCGTTCGCTTGCACACGGAGTTTTGAGCTTCACTGGATATGCCGCACGCTCATAGAGAGTGACTGTTGGCGTAGTGAGCGGGCGATGGCCATGCGCATTTCGCATGTGTAGCCCATTGGCACTGGCTTTCCGGCACGAATCTTTCTAGCATCCAGCGTATCAGTCGCCACAAGCGACGCATTTGCGGTCGAAGCTCATGAAGCGCGTTTTAGTTCTCGGTGCCGGAATACTTGGCGTTCACACGGCGTATTTTTTGCGGCAGCGCGGCTACGAGGTGACCGTGGTCGACCGGCAGCCAGGCCCCGCGCTGGAGACGAGCTTCGCCAACGGCAGCCAGATTTCGGTGAGCCAATCCGATCCGTGGGCGAGCCCGCATGCACCGTTCAAGATTTTGAAATGGCTCGGCAAGGAAGATGCACCACTCTTGTTCCGCCTTCGCATGGATGTGAACCAGTGGCGCTGGGGCCTACGCTTTCTGTACGAATGCCTGCCCAGTCGCGCCGAGCACAACACCTTGCAGGCGATGCGCCTGTCTGAATACAGCCGCCGTACCTTGCAGGCGCTTCGCCATGAAACCGGCATTCAGTATGACCACGCTGAGGCGGGGATCATGATGATTCACTCGAATCGACAGAGCTTTGACGACGCGGCTGAGGCGGCGCAACTCTTAATTCGCAATGGTGAGCGGCGTGATGTGCTGACTGTGGCGGAGGCCGTGAAGATTGAACCGGCTTTAAGCCACACCGCGCCCACATTGGCGGGGGCGATTTATGCGCCGAATGATGAGTCCGGTGATGCTTATAAATTCACCATTGCGCTGGCGGAACGAGCGGCGAAAATGGGCGTCGAGTTCCGTTATGACACAACGATAAAACGGATTGAGCGCGAAGCGGGCGCCGTGTCGGGTGTGGTGGTGTCCTCAAGCGACGGCAAGAGCGAAACACTCAAGGCAGATGATTACGTCGTCGCGCTCGGCTCGTATTCCACGGCTATGCTTGCGGGCGCAGGAGTTGACGCGTTGATCTACCCGGCCAAGGGTTACAGCGCCACGCTGCCCATTGTGAACAAGCCCGGCGCGCCGCTCGGCAGCATTACCGACGACGAAATGAAGATCGTCTTCACCACGATTGGTGATCGACTGCGTATCGCCGGAACAGCCGAGCTAACCGGTTTCGACACGACGCTAAACCCGGTTCGCTGCGAAGCCTTGACGCGGCGAGCGAAGCATCATTTTCCCGATCTCTGCGATTGGAATGCAGTCACATACTGGACGGGTTTGCGCCCTGCAACGCCGTCCAATCTGCCGATCATCGGGCAGTCCAAACTGAAGAATCTGTATCTCAACACCGGGCACGGAACCTTGGGCTGGACCGAAGGACCAGGCTCGGCCAGGGCGCTGGTTGACATCATTGCGGGCACGAAGCCCGAGGTGGACTATGAATTCTTAGGCCAGTCTCGGTCGTAGCCGCCAGTCAGCCAACTCGTAAAATCGGCACTCCCTCGATACTGATCGCGCCCAAGTGAATCTTCGCCCTCTTGTTTTGTCTGCTGCGGCTGCCGTTGTTGCCGTCTCGTCTTTTCTCGTGCTGGCGCAAACAGCTGCCCCCGCAGCTCCTGCTGCCGCCGCCCCCGCACCTGCCATCGTTGAAATCCCCGTTCCCGCAGTCAACGCCGCCGCCTATCTCGTGGTCGAGGCGACCAGCGGTCAAGTGCTCGCCGAGCAAAACACGCGACAAAAGCGCGATCCCGCCTCGCTCACCAAATTGATGACCGCGTATCTCGTGTTCGACGCGCTGCATCAAAAGCAGATCAGCCTGGGTCAGCGCATGCGCGTGCCCGAGCGTGCATGGAAGGCCGAAGGCTCACGCATGTTCATCGCCCCCGGTGCGCCGGTGACTGCAGAAGACATGATTCGCGGGCTCATCATTCAGTCGGGTAATGACGCAGCCATCGCGCTCGCGATTGCTGTGGGCGGCAACGAAGGCGACTTCGTGACGAAAATGAATCGTCAGGCCAAAAAACTCGGCATGGATGACACCCAGTTTCTGAACCCGACCGGCCTCACGCAGCAGGGCCACTATTCCACCGCGCATGATCTGGCCGTGCTCTCGCTCGCACTGATGCGTGATTTTCCGCAGTACACCAAGTTTTACGCTGAGAAGTCGTTTACGTTCAACAAAATCACGCAGGAAAATCGCAATCGCCTGCTGTTTCTTGACCCCTCGGTGGACGGGCTTAAAACCGGTCACACCGATGCTGCGGGCTGGTGCCTGATTACGAGCGTCAATCGGCCGCCACGCAAACTGTTGACGGTCTTACTGGGTGCGCCGTCCGAGGCCGCGCGCATCAATGAGTCGCGCAAATTGATCGACTGGGCGTTCACGGCTTTCGAAGGCAAGCGTTTGTACGAAGCGAAAAAGCCAATTCAGCAAATGACCGTATGGAAGTCCACGGTGGATTCAATTCCGGTTGGATTTAATGATGACGTGACCGCCGTGACCTCTACGGGCAAGGCCACTGACATCACCACAGAATTCAACATCGCCGAACCAAAATTCGGCCCGATCATAGCTGGCGATACCGTGGGTTTGCTCAAGGTCAAGCGCGCTGGCAATCTGATTTACGAACGCAACATCATCGCAATGGAATCAGCGCCCGCCGCCCCCATCTGGAAGCGGATGTGGCATTCGGTCGTGCTCTTCTTTAAAGGGTTAGGGAAATGATTTTTTTGAACGGCGCATGGATGCCAATTGAAGACGCCAAGGTGAGCGTGCTTGATCGTGGCTTCATTTACGGCGACGGTGTTTACGAATATGTGCCGGTGATCAACGGCAAGCCGTATCGGCTTGAAGGGCATCTGGTTCGCCTGAATAATTCATGCAAAGAGATTGGCCTGACCAATCCCTATTCGAATGCCGAATGGACGAAGCTCGTCAACGAAATCGTCGCGAAGAACGGCGCGCATGATCAAGGCGTTTACTGGCAGATTACGCGCGGCGTGGCTAAGCGCGATCACAGCTTTCCGGTCGGTGTGACGCCCACCGTGTTCATGATGTCGAATCCGTTGCCAAAGCTCACACAGGAGCAAATCGACAACGGCGTGCCGTGCTACACCTTCCCCGACACACGCTGGCACCGCTGCCACATCAAGAGCATTTCGCTCTTGGGCAATGTGCTCGCGAAGCAGCATGCGTCCGAGCAGGGCGGCGCGGAGGTCGTGATGTTGCGCGACGGATTTCTGACTGAAGCTGCGGCGTCCAATGTGTTTTGCGTGTTCGGCGATACCATTGTTTCAGCACCCAAGGACAATCACATTCTGGGTGGCATCACGCTGGATGCGGTGTCTGATCTCGCGAAGAAGGCAGGCATGAAGCTCGAAGTGCGACCCGTGCCCGCCGCTGAAATGTGGGCTGCCGACGAGATGTGGCTTTCAAGCTCCAGCAAAGGCGTGCTCGCCATTACAACGCTCGATGACAAGACCATTGGCAACGCTGCGCACAAAGGCAAACCGGGGCCGGTGTTCAAGAAAATGTTTGCGCTCGTTCAAGCGGATCTGTACGGCCATGACTGAACCCACGCCACCGGCACAGACGCCCGCCAAGGTCGCGGCGTACAAGGACACGCTGTTCGAGTTCCCAACGGAATATCCGCTAAAAGTCGCCGGAAAAAACGTCCCTGGATTTGAGAAAACCGTCATCGAGATCGTGAGTCGTCATGTGCTCGATTTTGATCACGCTACGGTCACTGCGCGTGAATCAAAGGGCGGTAAATATCTGGCCATATCGGTGAGCTTCGTTGCGCAATCCAAGGTGCAACTCGACGCGCTGTATCAAGACCTGACCGATCACGTCGACATCGTCTGGGCGCTGTAGGCCGCTGATTCTTTTGCGATGATCATCCGACAGCTGGGTCGTGTCGACTATCAGGCAACTTGGGAAAAGATGCGCGCATTCACCGATGCACGCACGCCCGATACGAAGGATGAGCTGTGGGTTTGCGAGCACGCACCCGTGTTCACACAGGGCGTTGCAGGCAAGCCGGAGCATTTGCTGTTCAACCCGACGAATATCCCCGTCATCAAAACAGATCGCGGCGGGCAAATCACTTATCACGGGCCGGGGCAGGCGATGCTCTACGTGCTGTTCGACCTGAAGCGCGCCGGGTTTGGCGTACGCGAGCTGGTGATTCGGATTGAAAATGCGGTGATTGCGTTGCTTGCGAGGCATGGCGTTGAGGCATACGGAAAGCGTGATGCGCCGGGCGTTTACGTCAAATTTCAACGGCAGGAAGCAAAGATCGCGGCTTTGGGTCTCAAGGTTCGCAACGGCCGCACGTATCACGGCTTGGCCTTCAACGTGAACATGGACTTGACGCCGTTTTCCGCAATCAATCCCTGCGGTTACCAAGGCCTGCGCGTGACTCATCTACATGAGCTGGGCGTCGATCTCTCGCATGCGACAGCGGGAATGAGCCTTGCAAAAGAACTCAGCCGACAGCTAACGGGCACTCCTATAAATTCAGCGCGAAGCAGCCAACGGCAAGCGACGGTTGCTCGTTATAAGTAGAACGCTGAAACGAGACACGATTGCATGCAGACAAGCTTCTTTGACCTCGAAGACCGGTATAGCCAGTTGAGCCGCAGTGGCGACCCGCTGGAGCGGCTGAGCCGCGCCATTGACTGGGAGCTGTTTCGACCGCTCTTGTTGCGCGTTGACCAG
>JANXUB010000086.1 GCA_025352105.1 Burkholderiales bacterium
TGCGGCCATCGCCGGGATTGCCACAGTCGTTTACACGGGCAATGACTGGGTGGGTTTTGGGGCAGGCATGCTTGCGGGCGGTGTATTGGCTGCGATGTTTGGCTATCTCGTGATCTGGCTCAATACCAACCAGTTCGCTACGGGATTGGCGCTCACACTCTTCGGCGCGGGTTTCTCGGCGTTTGCAGGCGTGAAGTACGTGCAGGAAAAGCTGCCGGAACGCACCAGTTTCTCTATCCCCGGTTTGAGTGATATCCCGCTCCTGGGTACGGCGCTGTTCAAGCAGCATCCGATGGTTTATTTCGCGATGGCGCTGACCGCCTTCATCATCTGGTTTCTGTTCAAAACCCGCTCTGGTCTGGTGTTGCGCTCGATTGGCGAATCGCCCGAGGCAGCGCATTCGCTGGGCTATCCGGTACGGCGCATCCGGCTGGCGGCGGTGGTGGTCGGTGGCATGCTGTGTGGTCTGGCCGGGGCCTATCTCTCGATCATTTACACGCCGCTTTGGGTTGAGGGCATGGTGTCGGGCAAGGGCTGGATCGCGCTGGCGCTGACCACGTTTGCAACCTGGCGGCCGCTCCGCGTACAGTTTGGTGCGTATTTGTTTGGTGGCGTGACCATGTTGCAGTTTCATTTGCAGGGGCAGGGCGTGGAGATTGCCAGCCAGTTCCTGTCGATGACGCCCTACATCGCCACCATCGTCGTGCTGGCGCTGATCTCGCGGAATCCGGCACTTATTCGCATTAACATGCCAGCTTCCATCGGCAAACCGTTCTACCCTGGCTCGTAGTTAGCATGAATCATGCTTACAATTTTTCACTGACTTTTATTTTCAATCACATAGGGGATCTGTAATGAACACTAAACGCACCCTGCTCGCAGCAGGCGTTAGCGCCGCGCTTATGGCCGTATTGACCGGCTGTGGCGGCAAAAAGGAAGAGCCGAAGGCCGCTGCGCCGGCCGCAGCCCCGGCTGCCGCTCCGGCCCCAGCTAAAGTCGAGCCACTCAAAATCGCCTTCGCCTACGTTGGCCCGGTTGGCGACGGCGGCTGGACGTTTGCGCATGACAATGCGCGCAAAGCAGTCGAGAAAGAATTCGGCGACAAAGTGGTCACCGCGTTTGTCGAAAAAGTGCCGGAGAGCGCCGATGCCGAGCGCGTCTTTCGCGATCTCGCCGGTCAGGGCAACAAGCTGATCTTCGGCACCACGTTCGGCTACATGGAGCCGATGCTGAAAATCGCGCCGGGCTTCAAGGACATCAAGTTCGAACACGCAACGGGCTACAAAACCGCTGAAAACATGCGCACCTACGACAGCCGCACTTACGAAGGAGCGTACATGGCGGGCGTGATTGCAGGCAAGATGACCAAAACCAATACGCTTGGCGTCGTGGGTTCCATCCCGATCCCTGAGGTGATCCGCAACATCAACAGCTTCACCATGGGCGCGCAAAGCGTGAACCCGAAGATCAAGACCAAGGTGGTCTGGGTCAACGAATGGTTTAACCCCCCGAAAGAAACCGAAGCCGCCACCGCGCTGATCAACGGCGGTGCCGACGTGCTGATGCAAAACACCGATTCCCCCGCCGTTTTGAAAACGGCTCAAGAAAAAGGCAAGCGCGCATTCGGTTGGGACAGCGACATGACCGCCTATGGCCCGAAAGCTCACCTCGGATCCGCCATCATCAACTGGGCACCGTACTACATCAAGGCGACCAAAGACGCGCTTGAAGGCAAGTGGGCGACCGGTTCGTCATGGTGGGGCGTGAAAGAAGGCGCGATTGACATGGTGTCCATGGCGGACGACGTTCCGGCCGACATCAAGGCGAAGATCGAAGAGATCAAAACAGGCCTTAAAGCCGGCACGTTCCATCCATGGACCGGCCCGATTGTCGATCAGACTGGCAAAGAGCTGATCGCCAAAGGCGCGACTGCTGACGATAAATTCCTGAGCGGCGTTAACTTCTACGTCAAGGGCGTTGAGGGCAAAGTGCCCGGCGGCAAGTAAGCCGTAAACGTTCTCGCGAAGCACGAGCCGCCGCATGAAAACTGCGGCGGCTTTTTTTATTTCGGCGTCTCTATGAAAATAGTGCGATGACCACACTTCTGATCCGTAACGCAAACGCTGTTGCCACATTTGATGATGCTGGGCGCGAGTTGCGCGACGCGTCGATATTCGTTCGTGACAACGTGATTGAGGCCGTTGGGCCTGCTGCTGATTTGCCGCATGAGGCCGATGAAGTGATCAACGCGCAAAACTGCGTGGTGATTCCGGGTTTGATCAATACGCACCATCACATGTATCAAACCCTGACCCGCGCGATTCCCGCCGTGCAGGACGCTGAATTGTTCACTTGGCTCAAGGGGCTGTACCCAATCTGGGCGCGCATGACACCGGACATGGTTCACACGTCCGCGCTCACCGCGATGGCGGAGTTGCTGCTCTCGGGCTGCACGACCTCCAGCGATCATCTCTACCTGTATCCGAACGGCGCAAAACTGGACGATACGATCAACGCTGCGCAGCAAATTGGCATGCGCTTTCACGCCATGCGCGGCAGCATGAGCGTAGGCGAATCGGCGGGTGGTTTGCCGCCGGATTCTGTCGTCGAAAATGAGGACGCGATCCTCAAAGATTCACAGCGCGTAGTCGAGCAATTTCATGATGCCAGTCGTCACGCGATGATCCGCGTCGGTCTCGCGCCGTGCTCGCCGTTTTCTGTAAGTCAGGATTTGATGCGCCAGTCCGCAACACTTGCCCGCTCGTTCAAAGGCCAGGGCGTGCGCCTGCACACGCACCTCGCGGAAAACGATCACGATATCGCGTATTCGCGCGAAAAGTTCAACAAAACGCCGACAGAGTACGCCGAAGACTTGGGCTGGTTGGGTGACGACGTATGGCATGCGCACTGCGTCAAACTTGATGCGCACGGCATCGCACGGTTCGCCGCCACCGGCACAGGCATCGCGCACTGTCCCTGTAGCAACATGCGTCTATCCAGCGGCATCGCGCCGATCCGCAAACTCATCAATGGTGGCGTGCGTGTGGGCTTAGGCGTAGACGGCAGCGCCAGCAACGACGGCTCGCACATGTTGAACGAAGCACGGCAAGCCATGCTGCTCGCTCGCGTTGGTCGTTCTTTAAAGCCGTTCGGCTGCGACGACGGCGGTCGCGAACTCTCCGCCCGCGACGCCCTGCGCCTCGCCACATGCGGCGGTGCCAGCGTGCTGGGTCGCGACGACATCGGCGTCATTACGCCCGGTATGGCTGCTGACCTCGCGCTGTTCCGCACCGACACGCTGGCGATGGCCGGCGGCGCGGTACATGATCCTATCGCAGCGCTCATGTTCTGCGCCAGTCCGCAAGCGGAGTACACCCTCGTGAATGGGCGCGTGATCGTTAGCAAAGGACGGCTGACGACAGTCGAACTGGAGCCGCTGATTGAGCAGCACAATCGCATGGCGCAGCAACTGATCGCTAGTCGCTAGTCGGCAAGCGCCATCGCTGATAGGCTCTGACGATGAACACACCTCACTTTTCTTGCACATCGCGGAACGTTGCATGGCCTACTTTTCTGTTTGCGCTGTTGGCGGCGATGACATCCTTCGCCGCGCCGCCGCCTATCCTGCTAGCCAACGTGCTCAATCCACAGGTTGACGTGACGCAATACATGGTCAGCGAAAAGTACGACGGAGTGCGGGCGATTTGGGACGGCAAGACGCTCAGGTTTCGCAGCGGGCGCGCGGTCGCAGCACCGGCATGGTTTGTCGCAAAGCTGCCAGTGGAGGCGCTGGACGGCGAGCTTTGGCTCGCGCGTGATCGGTTTGATGAGCTGTCGGGTATCGTGCGAAAGGCTGTGCCAATTGACGCTGAATGGCAGCGCGTGAATTACATGATTTTTGAGTTGCCGCAGCCGGAAGGCGCTGCGCCCGTGCCGTTCAGTGAACGCGCGGTTCGCATCAGGGCAATTGTTGAGCGCGCCAATTTTCCGGCATTGCGAGCCGTCGATCAGCATCCGGTAAAAGACCGTGCCGCCTTGAAACGAGAGCTCGACGCCGTGGTGAAAGGCAGGGGCGAAGGCCTGATGCTGCACCTCGCCGATGCGCCTTACGTGACCGGCCGCAGTGACGTGTTGCTGAAGTTAAAGCCGCTCCTCGACACCGAGGCCAGGGTGGCGGCTCACATTCCCGGCAAAGGCAAGCATTCCGGAAAGATGGGCGCGCTGTTGGTTGAAACGCCAGCGGGGCTGCGCTTCAAGCTGGGCAACGGATTTTCGGATTTGATACGTGCAAATCCGCCACCCGTGGGCGCGATGGTTACCTACACCTATCGCGACGTGACGCCCTCTGGCAAGCCTCGATTTGCAAGTTTTTTGCGAGTACGCGATGATCCCTGAGCCGCGAAACTGCCGCCGTGCCGACATCAGCGTTGTCGTGACTCAAGCCTCACGCCGCACCGCCATGCGGTCAGCAATCAGCCGTCAGCCGATCTTGCCGTCGTTGTTCAGGTCTTTACCGGTCAGTTTTTCAGCGGCTGCGAGCGTGGCATTGCCCGCCTTTTTGGCGGCGTCGCCCATCGTGTAGGCTGCGCCTTTGCCCGCGTCGGCAACGGAGCTTCCAGCTGCTTTGGCTTTGTCAGCGGCAGCACTGGTGCCTTCAGCCACCGCATGACCCGCGCTCTTAGCTGCGTCGACGGCGTCGCCGGCCAAATCTTTTGCCTTGTGCGCAACCGTGCTCGCGCCATCTGCGACGACATGACCCGCATCCTTCGCGGCGTGTGCGACAGCGCTACCGGCATCCTTTGCGGCATGCGCTGCGGTGCTTGCAGCATCTTTGGCCTTGTCGAGCGCAGCGTGGGCTGCGTCTTTAGCTTTATCAAATAGGCTCATTACAACTCCCGAGTGAATAGTGAAAACGCGAGTGTAGGCGCAGATGGAGATGATGGCGCATTCAGCGCGATGTTTCAGTCCATTTTCGGAATCGTCAGAGCGCGACAGCAAAACACGTGGCTAGGCCCGCTACACTTCAGCGACAAGCACGATCAAGTGCATCATTTCGAGCGTCGGCGGTCGCACACAAGCATCCACTGACGCAGGAGGCAACGTTCACAATGGCATCAGTCACCTTATCTCAAGTACTAAAAAATTACGGTGCGACCAAGGTTGTTTACGGCGTCGACATCAACATCGCGGACGGTGAATTTTGCGTGTTGGTAGGACCGTCAGGTTGCGGCAAATCAACGCTCCTGCGCATGGTGGCCGGTCTCGAAGAAATCACCGGCGGAACAGTTGCAATTGGCGACAATGTAGTCAACGAGTTGCCACCGAAAGAGCGCGATGTAGCGATGGTGTTTCAGAGCTACGCGCTGTACCCGCACATGTCGGTACGCGACAACATGGGCTTCTCGCTCATGCTGGCGAACAAGCCGAAAAGCGAGATTGATCAGCGCGTGAATCAGGCGGCTGATATTTTGAGTTTGACGCCTTACCTTGACCGGCTGCCGAAGCAGCTCTCCGGCGGGCAGCGCCAACGTGTCGCGATGGGCCGCGCCATTGTGCGCAAGCCGCAGGTTTTTTTGTTCGATGAGCCGCTGTCGAATCTTGACGCGAAGCTTCGCGTACAGATGCGCACCGAGATCAAGGCGCTACATCAGCGGCTGAAGGTGACGAGCATTTACGTCACGCACGATCAGATTGAAGCAATGACGATGGCCGACAAAATCGTGGTGCTGAAAGACGGTCGTGTTGAGCAAATCGGCGCGCCGCTGGATTTGTACGATCAGCCGCAGAACGTATTCGTCGCGGGCTTCATCGGGTCGCCTGCGATGAATTTTTTGAAGGGGCATTTGAACGGGGATGGCACGGCGCTCGTGGCGGGTGCAAGCCTGCCTGCCGTGTCCGAAAGAACCGGTGAAATCACGTATGGTGTGCGGCCCGAGCATTTGAGTTTTGGCCCGGAAGGCCAGGGGTTGAAGGCGATTGTGGATGTGGTCGAGCCGACGGGCGCGGACACGATGGTCGTGGCCCATGTCGGGGCCGATTCGAACAAAACCGAAGTGCAAATCACGCAGCGTGATCGCGTCTCGTGCAAGCATGGCGACACCGTTTGGCTGGTGCCCGACGCGTCGCGAATCCATCTGTTTGACAGTGCCACAGGGCAGCGGATCAATTAATTTTGTGCGTACAGCTTTTCGCCAAAAGCGTTACTGCATACGGGCTCAAGGCAATATTGTTCAATAGTCGACAAACGATTATTTTTGCCTTTAGCCCGCGCGGCAGGGTCATTACAGCTCAAAGCTGATGGCATGAGGGTAATTGTTTGTGTACCGGTTTACGACGGTTTTGCGAGCGTTGAGCGCTGTCTCGCTGCCTTGGCCGCAGCTCCGGTTCACGCGGAATTTCGGGTGGTCATCATTAATGACGCATCGCCCGACCCGCGCATTGCACCGATGCTCAATGCGTTCGCCCTCGCGAACCCGCGAATGCAAGTTCGCCACAACGGAATCAATCGCGGCTTCACCTGGAATGTCAACCAGGCGTTTGCGGCGGCGAGCATCGACGAGCATGTGTGTTTGCTCAATTCGGACACGCTGGTGACGTCGAACTGGCTCGATGAAATGCTTAAGTGCGTGACTGTCGGCGAAAGTGTCGGCACTGTAACGCCGTTCTCCAATAATGCAACGATCTGTACATTCCCCGATTTTTTGCGCGCGTGGCCAGTGCCCGACGAAGGCGAACGTGAACGCATCGCTCGGGCGCTGCGCGAACGTCCCGATGCCCCAATTGATCTGCCGACCGGCGTCGGCTTTTGCATGCTGATTTCAGCGGCATGTCGCGCCAAAGTCGGACGATTCGATGTCGAAAATTTTCCGCGCGGCTACGGTGAAGAAAACGATTTTTGCATGCGAGCGGCTGCGGCTGGATTTCGGAATGTGCTCTGCCCGAACGCCTACGTTGCGCACGAAGGTGGCGTGTCGTTTAGTGAGTCAACACAGGCGCTGATGAAGGTCGGCGGCGAACGGCTGCTGATTAAGCACCCCACGTATGACGCGCAGGTTTCGGACTGGATTGCGCGCGACCCGGCGAAAGCGCGACGTGAAGCGATTGCAGCAGCGCTGGGCACTTAGCCCGCTCGCCGCGATTGATCGGCGTTGATGAGCGCTTTGGTGCGCTCTGTTGCGCCCTGGTGCGCCAGAACGAATGCCCTCGCCCGTGCGCCCGCATCGTCGCGCGAGGCCTTATTGCCCAACCATGCCGACACCGCATCCAGCGCGGCCTCCGCATGCGGCACACTCACCGCCGCTTTGGCCGCAACGCACTCATCTGCAGCCATCTGAAAATTGAACACCGACGGTCCGAGCACGACGGGTACGCCCATTGCGCAAGGCTCAATCAAATTTTGCCCACCGGTACCGCCCAGAGTGCCACCCATCACAACGGCGAGCGCGCCGCCGTAGTACGCAAGCATTTCGCCCATGCTGTCACCGACAACGACCTCGACATCGGCGGCGATGCTGGCGTCGCTTCGACGCGCAACGCGAAAGCCGAGTTCGCGCGCGGCGGCGGAAGTAGACGCCCAGCGCTCGGGATGACGCGGCACGATGACGGCAATCGCCTTGTGTCGTAACGGATGGTTGCGCAACGTGTCGAGCAGCAACCTCTCTTCGCCTTCTCGGGTCGAGCCGGCGACCCAAAACTCGCGGCTCGTGGAGAGATGCTGTGCAAGCGCGGTAGCGCGATCACCCACATCATGCGGTAACGCAAAATCAAACTTTATATTGCCCGTGACATGCACATTCGTAGCGCCTAAGGAGCGAAAGCGTGCCGCATGATCTTGCGATTGCGCGGCGACACCGGCTAGGCAAGCCAGCATTGCCCGGGTCAGCGCACCGCCTCGCGCGTAGCCATCCGCTGAACGCTGCGATAGCCGCGCATTGACTAGCCAAAGCGGCACACCAGCGCGCTTCGCCGCGTCGCAAACACCAGGCCACAGTTCCGTTTCGATTAGCAGTGCAAGCCTCGGTCGGGCGGCACCTAAAAATCGCGAGATCATCCAGGGCGCGTCAAACGGCAGATACACAATCGTGGCGCTGCCTTCCAATAATTCTTCGGCAGCGGCGCGTCCGGTGGGTGTGGTGCAAGTGACCAATAGGTTCGGATGCGACACGCGCATCGTGTTCACCAGCGGCATCATCGCCCGCGCCTCTCCGACCGACACCGCGTGGATCCAGAGATCAAACGGGCCCTTCGGCGACTTCGGCGATGTTGGAAACTCGAGCGCTAACCGCTCACGCCAGTGGCGTCGATAGCCCGGATTGAGTCGACCTTTCCACCAAAGGCGCGACAACGCGAACGGCAACGCGATGAGCCAAAGCAGCGAATAAAAAAATCGAAACCAGACAGGCATAACCCGCGATTATCGCCGTCCTTCAAACAGCCCGTAAAATGCTTATTGGAAAAGGAGACGGCATGATTCTAGTGACTGGCGGGTGCGGCTTTATCGGCAGCAATTTCATTCTCGACTGGCTGGCAACGCGCGCCGAGCCCGTGGTCAATGTTGATGCGCTGACCTACGCGGCTAATCCGGCGACGTTGGTCTCGCTTAACGAAGATGCTCGTTATGTGTTCGAGCGCGCTGATATTTGCGACCGGGCGGCGATGGATGCGGTTATCGCGAAGCATCAGCCGCGTGCGATTGTCCATTTCGCCGCCGAGAGCCACGTTGATCGCTCGATCCACGGGCCGATGGATTTTGTGCGAACAAACGTCATGGGCACGGCCACACTTCTGGAGGCGACCCGCGCGCATTGGAACGCGCTTGCTGAGGCTGAGGCGAAGGCGTTTCGCTTCGTTCATGTCTCGACCGACGAGGTGTTCGGTACGCTTGGCGCCAACGATCCCAAATTCGATGAGCGTTCGCAATATCAGCCGAACAGCCCGTATAGCGCATCGAAAGCCGGTTCGGACCACATCGCTCGCGCCTACTTTCATACCTACGGCATGCCGGTCATGGTGACCAACTGCTCGAACAACTACGGTCCGCGCCAGTTTCCAGAGAAACTCATTCCGCTAATGATTGTGAACGCACTGGCTGGCAAGCCGTTGCCGATTTATGGCGACGGCCAGCAGATTCGCGACTGGCTCTACGTCGGTGATCATTGCAGCGCTATCGCGCGCGTACTTGACGCGGGCCGACCTGGTGAGCTCTACCTGATTGGCGGTGACGCCGAGAAGCCGAATCTCGACGTCGTGCACACGCTCTGCGCACTGCTTGCAAAGCACGCTCCCGGCACGGATTACACAAAGCAAATTACCTA
>JANXUB010000110.1 GCA_025352105.1 Burkholderiales bacterium
ACGCCGATGATCGCCAGCGTGTTGATACGCCCGGTCATGACAAACGCACCGCCATACCGACCTAAAGCACCGCAGCGGGATAGCTGCCGACGACTTTGAAATAGCTCGACTGCGCCTTGACGTCCTCAAGCGCTGCCGCAACTTTGGCGTCACTGATATGCCCCTCGACATCGAGGAAAAAATAGTATTCCCACAGGCGATCCGGCGATGGGCGCGACTCAAAATGGGTCATCGATACGCCGTGCCGCTTGAGCGGTTCGATCAGGTCAACGACCGCGCCCGGACGATTGGGCGCAGACAAAATGAGGCTCGTTTTGTCCTTGCCTGAGGCAGCCACATCCTGACGGCTGAGCACCCAGAAGCGCGTGGTGTTATTTGGCGAATCTTCGATGTTTCGATACAGAATTGGCACGCTGTAGCGCGTTGCCGCCATCTCGCCCGCGATGGCCGCACTGCCCGGCGTCAATGAGGCCAGACGCGCCGCCTCGGCGTTGCTGGCGACCGGAATACGCTCAGCCAGCGGCAGGTGTCGCGCCAGCCAATTGGCGGTTTGCGCAAGTGACTGCGAATGTGAGTAGACCTTCTGGATCGCCGCGAGATCGGTCTCCATGCTCATCAGATTCTGCTGCACACGGAAATCGATTTCGGCACACACTTTGAGCGGACTGGAGATCGACAAATCAAGTGTGCGACCGACGAAGCCTTCGGTCGAATTCACCACCGGAACCACTGCGTAATCGGCGGTCGTGGCCTCGACCATCCGAAATGCTTCGTCAATCGTCGGACACGGCTCAAACGTTGGCGCGGAGCCGAAATGCTTGACCGATGCAGCATGACTAAAGGTGCCTTCCGGGCCCAAAAACGCAATCACCAGCGGCTGTTCCAGCGCCATGCAATTGCTGATCACTTCGCGAAAAATTCGCGCGATGGCCTCGGTGGACAGCGGGCCCGCGTTCGCGGCCTGCATGCGGCGCAGGATGTTCGCCTCGCGTTCGGGGCGATAAAGCGGCGAGCCGGGTGCCTTGACGTGCCCGACAGTCTGTGCGGTTGCGGCGCGTTCACTGATCAGATGAAGCAGCTGATCGTCGATGGCATCAATTTTTTGGCGCAGCGCCGTGAGGTCGGGGGTGGATTTTGACTCGGTCATGTTGGCTTAAATTCTCGCATGGCGGCCACCAGGCGCACGGCGCGGTCGATCACTCTGACGCAGGCATACACTGGATTGGATCGAAAAGGTCGACTTTTGGCGTTTTGACGCGCTACCCCATATGCCTTCAGCGATTTCTACAAAAGCTGTACGTTGGAAAGGCACCCAAATCTGATCGGCGGTCACAAGAGCATCGCCTGCTCCCCGCTAGCCTTTCACACTCAAAATGAGCCCATACCAGGTGCGCGGACGCGTTGTCGTAGTTACGGTACTCTGGCCAGCGTAGCCAGCGGTGCTCTCGCCAGCAACGGGCGCCAGATTGTTGGCGACCAGGCGCAGGGACGCAGTCTGGTTGATTGGCACATTCATGTAGAAATCGATGTTCCGGGTGCGTGCAAACGCTGTGGACTGCTCCGCTGTTTGCTGCGTGCGATACGCCGGGGTGAAAGCGATGCTGCCGCCCATGCGGATCGGGGCTGGCAACACGCCGCTCAACACATAGTCGAGGCCCAGCGTGGCCGACCACGGTTGCTGCCGGTCCAGCCGGTTATCCGGTCCTGGCACACCCTTCACCCGCGACTCATAAATATTGACCGAGGCACGAACGTCAAGCGGCGTTTTTGCATCGAACGCAAACGGCAGCAACGTGCCCACGCGCCCGCGCGCTTCGAGCTCAAGGCCAAAGGTGTTGGCCGAATCAAAATTCACCGGCTTCGACACATAGCGCGGCGCTGTTGCCCAGGACACGTTTTGCAGGGTGGTCTGGTTGCGAATCAGATCGCGCACATTACGGTAGAAGACCGTGGCGCTCGCCACGCCGCCGCCCGTGAAGTAGCGCTCGTAGGCAATATCGAAGCCGGTGGCGAGCTCGGGTTTGAGCGCCGGATTGCCGATACGGTCGGTCGACAGCGCATCGTTGGTGCGCGTCAGATCGGTGTAGCTCCCGGAAATCTGCGGACGAGCGAGCAACTGCGGCGGCTCGGGTGCCTTGAAGGTGCTGGTCAGACTGCTGCGGAACAGATGCTCGCCCTTGTCATCGAGCTTGTACTTCAGGTGAAACATCGGCGAGAAAATGGTCGATTGGTTCGCGGGCTGGTCGCTGCCGGGCACTTTGCTTCGCGTCTCGATACGCTCGCCGCGCAGGCCAGCGTAGAGCGACAGGCGTTTGCTCGCTTCCCATTCGTCCTGCACGAACAGCGCGTAACGGTTCACGCGCGCTTCAACATCCTGCCCTTCGAAGAGCGGCAGCAGCGGCACACCGAACTCGGTCGTGCGTGATCGGCCTGTCCACTCGCGCCATTCGAGATTCCAGCCCGCGGTCACCGTGTGCGCGTCGGCAATCAGTCGTGAATAAGTCCCGCTCTGCACCCATGCGGGATTTTCATTGCTGGCCGTCGTGACGCGACGCTCAGCACCATCGCGAAATGCGCGTGAACTAAAGTCGTTTTTGTTGAACTGGACATTCGCCTTCAGCTCCAGCCGCTGCTCGCCGTCAAAATTGTTGGTGTACGTGGTGCCGACCCGCGCGTTCAGCCATTGCCCCTGACTCCGCGCGTCATCGGCCAGCACCGGCAGCCCGGCGAGCACGATGCGCTCTCTCGCGATGTCGCTCCAGTGCCAGTTGCCCTGCGTGATGAAGGCCTGCGTGTTCAGATTGCTGTGATCGTCGATCTTCCAGCTGAGTGTCGGCGAAAAGTTGTAGCCGCTACCATACGGATGTTGCTCGCTGGTGCGAACGCCGATTGCCGTTGGTGCATTGGCGGTCGTCACGGTGGACGCCGTGCGCACCGCATTGAAATTGTTCCATTCGAAATACGAAAATGGCAGATTGAACGCCGTGCCGCCCTGAATACGCTCGCCCCAACTGGCGTTCACGCCATACGCGGGCTGGTCATATTGATAGCTTGCGCGCAGCTGCGCGTCGCGAGTGCGGGCGCGTGGCGGCTCTTTGAGGATGATGTTGATGGTGCCGCCGATGGCCTCTGCTGTCTGGTCGGCGGTCGCAGCGCGAGTCACCTCAATTCGCGTCACTTGCGACGGCGTGAGATTGTTCAAATCAAAATTGGGCGGGGCCGGTTCGCCGTTGAGCAGGATACGCGTGTAGCTCCCCAAGCCGCGTAGCGCTGGCCCGCCGCCGCTCAGCGTGACGCCGGGGAGCCGTTTGATGGCGTCGCCGACGCTCACGTCGCCAAACTTTTGAATCTCTTCTTCGTCGTAAATTTGCTTGGCTGCCGTCGATTGTCGGCGCAGCTCGGTCGTGGTTTGTGGCCGCGCGCTCACCTCCACACGCTCAAGGCGCTGCGAATTGGGCTGCTCGGTCGTCGTTTCGCCACCGCCTGCTTGTCCGTGCGCTGAAAAAGTGATTGCGGCGGCCAGCGAAGCGGCGATGGCTGCGCGGACGGCGGGAACATAGTGGGGAAGCGGTGGTGGCATCATGGAGGTAGTCAATGTACTGGCGGGCAATAAGGTTCGCGATGACAGCGGGGGAAATTCCAGCTTGGTACGCTCGACACTCATTTTTATTGAATTGGAAGTGTCTCGCAGCTGTTGGACAAAGGGCTGTAGTTTCTGATCGACATGGATTCGTTGATTTTGAAGCTACCTGACGGTGACCGTTTTAGTGGGCACGGGGTCCCACCCTACACGGCTCCATACTGTTCGTTTAGGTCCGGTAGGCGACGACTTGGGGTCGCTCGGTACTTTGAGAGCGCGGCCAAGTCTGCGCTTACAGATCGCGTAGGCGGACAGGATTGGTTCAGCTCTCCGAATTGAGCGAAGAAATTCAGCCGTCAAAAACACCACACTCACGATACTGCCCCCCTCACCAAACCAGCCACCTCCCTCACCTCCGGCACCTGCCCCCGCCCACCCACGCTCGCCACATAGCCCTCTCCCGAAATGCCAACAAGTCCGGGTTCATGGTCGCAGTAGATGCCGACGGTGGGGACGCCGAAGGCGGCGGCGATGTGGCTGAAACCGGTGTCGAGGCCGACGCAGATTGCGCTTTTGGCGAGAACGGTGGACGCGTCGGCCACGCTGAGAAAAGGAGGCACTTCGCCCCCGGCGGCGCTCGCGAGGCGCTTGCAGCGCGCCTCTTCGCTCGCGCTGCCCCAGAGCCAGACCAGACCGTAACCCGCGTCGCGCAAGCTGGCTGCGATGGCGAGCCACGAGGTTTCCGGCCACAGTTTTTCCGGGCGACTGGCACCGGTGATGAGGACGGCGTAGCGGTTCGACGCCGCCTGCCATGAGCCTTGCGCTGCGGTCAGCGAGAACTGCGGTGGTGTGTCGCCGATGTCGTAGCCGAGATGTGCGGCGGCCAGACGGCGTGATCGCTCTACCGCGTGCAAGGTCTTGGGCACAGGGGCCGTGCGCTGGTACGCCATGGTCGCCAGGGGCTCACGGGCGCTGGCGCGGTCGTAGCCAGCGCGTGGGCCATTCGCTTGCATCGCCCACAACGCACTTTTGACCAGGCCCTGCAAATCGAGCACGAGGTCATAGCGCTCAGCCTTAAGTGCGCGTCGCGCCTCGCTGATGGCGGCGCGGGTTTCGGCTTTCCACAATGATTTGCGCCATTTGCGCCACGTGATTGGGATGACGCGTCGCACAGCGGGATGCATCGCGGGCAGTGACGCGAAAGGCTTTTCGACCACCCAGTCGATCACTGCGCCGGGGATGTGCGCCGCAATGTCGCTGATCGCGGGCATCGTGTGCACCACATCGCCCATCGAGGACGTTTTGACGATCAGGATTTTCACCGTGGCGGGCTGTGCTGACTATTACTGCTGCGCGGATCGGGCTTGCTGCTGCGTTTTTGCGGCGGCAAGCTCTGCCACCAGCACCGGGTTAAAACGCGGGTCGTTGTACATCTTGAACTGGCGGTACACCTTGAAATACGCGACACCTGCGCGGCTGTCGGCGAGCAGTTGATCGAGGCAGGCACCGAGATCGTTTCGCTGTTCATGCAGGCGTTGTAGCTTGAGAGCAGACGAATAGCGATGCGCCGCGTCAACATCGGTGCGCTCAGTTTGCGCAGTCATGGCCTTGATTTTGAGCGACATGATGGACATGCGATCCATGATGCTGCCTGCGGTTTCGCTGTTCAAACGCGCCGTGGCGCTGACGTTTGCCACCGGTTGATCGCTGCTGGCTGTGGCAGCATCGATCAGGCCGAGCGACAACAGCAAAAACTCGTCAACCCGCTCGGTGGCGTCGTTGCGCGCCTGGTTGTAGCCGTCGATGGCGCGCTTGTTGGCGGTGATGTCGGCATCCGTCGCGCGGGTGCGGCGGGCCAAATCTTCTTCGTCCCACAGCAAACAATTGTTGCGATGATTGGTCGCGACCCAGCGCCATACGTCGGCTTCGGCAAACTCCACGGCCACTTTCGGCCAGCTCGCAAGCGCGAGGCAGGCGTCATGGAAGGACTTGACGTGAAGCGCGGTGATGGGTTGATTGGCGTGGTCTGCGGGAGTTAGGGACGATAGTGCCATGCGGCGGATTCCTCTTGGGCCGAAGCGGCCCGTTTGATGTTGCTAGCATCGAATCCTTCAATTATCGACGAACCTAGACTGCCCACCTTGGGCTCACCCGCTCCGTCCCGCCCGAACCCAATGACCGACACATCTTCGCCACGTCCCCTGATTGTCCGCATCCGCAATTTCATCGGCGATGTCGTGCTCGGGGTGCCTGCCCTGGAGCGTTTGCAGCGTGCTGGCTACGAACTGCATCTGGTCGGTAAGCCGTGGGCGAAATCGCTGCTGGAGGCGTACGGCTGGCCGGTCGTGCGCTATCCAAAATCGTTTGCTGAACGACGCGCGTTGCTCGCCGATATTGCACGGCCATTGCGGGCGCGTGATCCCTCGTTCGATAAACGGGTGAATGCAGTGACCTTCGCGACCTCGTTTTCGAGCGCACTGGACATGCGCTTTGCCGGGCTCAAGCCGTTTGGATACGCGGTTGAAGGCCGCAGTTTTCTGTTGAAACGCGCAGCTCCCATCGTTTACGGCGAGCATGCGCTGGATTCGTATTGGCGACTGACGAATGCGCTGCTGAACGACAACACCCCCAACCCGTCAGCGGTGCAGCTCAAAGTGAGTGAGCAAGCGAACGAGGCTGCGCGCGCGGCATTGCAAGGTGCGGGCGTTCGACGAGGCTACATCGTGCTGGTGCCGTTCGCGGGTGGCACGTTTGAGAAGCTCGACAAAAAGTGGCCTCATTTTGCCCGGCTGGCAGAGCGTCTGGCGGCGACGGGACGCGATCTGGTGATGGCGCCGGGCCCGGACGAGATGGACATCGCCCGTGCAATTGCGCCACGGGCGAAACTGCTTCTAAAACTTGATCTGGGGCCCTACTGTGCCGTCATGAGAGACGCCGCATTGACCATCGCCAACGATACCGGGCCGGGACATATGGCGGCGTCGGTTGGCGGTCGATTGTTGAGCGTGCTGGGTCCCACAAAAATTGAGCAATGGGGGCCGCGCGGCCCAAATGTCACTATCGTTCAGCGCTATCCAGAATGGCCTTCGGTTGATGCGGTGGTGGACGCCGCTTCACCACTGCTCACGCCCTGATTTTTGCAATACGCCCCCGCCGCAAAAATCCCCAGCATCAGCGGGTACCAGGTTCCCTCCGTCACGATAAATAGCGGCGAATCAAGCAGGCAATGCACGAGGAGCGTCGCCAGCAACGAAAACCCCACCAGCTTGTCTCCCAGCGGCAGCGCACGCATGACCCAGCCAGCCGACAGCAACCACGCGACAAGCGCTACGACCCCGAGCAAGCCGAACTGAACGGCAAAAAACAGAAACTGATTGTGTGGGTTGTACGCACCGATCTTGCACCATTCAGGCGATTTGGCAATGCGGCAATACTCCATCGCGTAGCTGCCAGCCCCCCAGCCCAGAACGGGCCGCGACTCGATTAACTCAATGGATTTACTCGCGTATTCCAGCCGCTGCCCGATTGAGGTTTTGATGCCCTGCTCCTGCGACGATTCGGCTTCACTGAACGCCGTGTGAAGGCGCTCGCGAACCATGTCACTGGCTGAAGCTGCAATGAGTGCCACCGCCATGAGCGCCGCCGCCGCCATCCGCAGGCGCGTATCGCGAGCGGCAAAAAACGCCACCACAGCGATCACAATCAGATTCACCAGCAATGTGATGTAGCCCGCCCGGCCGTGAACAAAATAGAGGATGTTGACGGCCGCAGCGGCGGCAACGGCCACCCACGCCCAACCGCGCGCCGCCTGCGCCCCCGCCAGTCGGCAGCGCCAGGCTTCGGCAAATGCGGCAACAAAAAACACCGACATCATGACGTTTTGCGTGATGTGGTGCTTGAACACAAAATGGTCATCCAACTCATGCGGCTGATGAATTTTCCCGAACGGGAATGCCCACGCGATGTGCAGGTAGGACAGTGCCAGCGTGAGCAACATCGCGCTCATCCAGCCCAACAAAGCACGCCGACGCCAACGCTCGTCGGTGAGCACCGCGATCGCGATCGGCGCGTAGAGCAAGCGCGAATATTTGGTCAGGGCCCGACGAATTTCATCGGCCGGAGCGTTGCTGTAACTTGCTCCAAGAAAGATTACAGCGCACAAAATAAGCGTTGCCACCGCAAACGGATGCACCCGCCAGCGTTGCCAATGCGACACGTAGCCACCCGTGGCAATGAGGGTGAGCAGAAGCGCGCCACCGAGCACGTTGGAGGTCGCACTTCCCAGCGGCACCGAAAACGCCACGGCAACCGTCAGCCAGCCACACCAGTTCAGCAGGGTGGACTCGGGTCGACGGAAGAAATCGCTGCGAAACAACGCGATAGGCGTCATGGGAGGTTTGTACACAGCGGGAAGGACATCACCAAACGATTGTAGGACACCGCCCACGCCTGAATTGGCTGTCAGGCGAATTCGCTACGTTTGCCACAACCGGGCGCGCTGGCTTGGCGAGCCGATCTACGAATGCACGTTTTAGTGCTGACCGGAGGATGAAGCCTGTTGGGCCACACTTCCCATCACCTTTTCGGTCCACGCGATGGCGAGTGCAGAGAGCAAAAACACCACATGAATTCCCGTTTGCGCGACCAACGTTTTCACGTCGAACGCTGAGGCGTTGATAAAGGTTTTCAGCAGATGAATCGACGAGATGCCGATGATGGCAGTGGCCAGCTTTACTTTGAGTACGCCAGCGTTCACGTGCGAGAGCCATTCCGGTTGATCCGGGTGATTTTGTAGATTCATGCGTGAGACGAAGGTTTCGTAGCCCCCCACAATGACCATGATCAGCAGGTTTGAAATCATCACCACGTCAATCAGGCCAAGCACGACCAGCATGATCGTGGTTTCCGTCAGTTTGTGCATCTGGGCGGCACCGGCGGCGCAGGCTTCCAATTGCGGCTGGGCGGCGCAGGTGAGTTCGTAAACCGCGCTCGACATGCCAAGCGCAGCCTCAACCAGATGGAACAGCTCTATCAGAAAATGAACTACATACACGCCCTGAGCAATGGCCAGACCAAAGTACAGCGGCAGCTGGAGCCAGCGGCTGGCGAAGAGGACGTTCGCCATCAGCGGTAAGCGTTTGATCGGGTCTCCGTTCTGGTTCGGGTCACTGGATTTATCGTTTGGCGGATGGTTCATTGTGGAAATCGTGGCGAAAATGGATTAATACGATAGCGGCTTTTTGAGGGAAGTGTAGTGCCCTCATGACCGAGCGCAATGCACTTGTCGCAATCATCGCATTGGCCGCGTGACCAACGTGCTCGCTCAGCAGATTTTTTGCCTTCACTACAATCGCAACATGAAGTCACAAGCTTTTTTTGGTTCACCCGACGATTGCGCGCGGGCCTTTTACGAGGCCTTCGCACAGGCCGATATTGAGGCGTTGATGTCAGTGTGGGCAGACGATGAAGATATTTGTTGTGCGCATCCTGCCGCCGCACCGCTCTACGGCTACGCCGCTGTGCGTTCAGCGTGGGAGGCCATTCTTCGCGGGTCGGCGAAGATGCGGATCGAGATGCGCGAGGAGTCGTGGCACCGCACAATCGGCATGGTGACGCTGCACGCCATCCAGTGGATTTACGTCGGCGAAGAGCCGCAGCCGCGCGGGCCGGTGTTTGTCACCAACGTGTTTCAGCGCGAGCCGCAGGGCTGGCGACTGATCGTGCATCACGCCTCGCCGCTGCAAACCGGCCTGAACCCAGGCGCGGGCCAGGTGGTGTTGCATTAACACCTTTCAGCCAAGACGTCCTTGGCGTAGGGGCTAAAGCGCAATTTAATTGATTTTCGACTTTTATCGTTTATGGACGCCAGCCCCAGTATGGAGGTTGTTTCGGGTAAAAGCTGATGCTCTCGGCGGAGTTCCGATTTGCCGCGCCAGTGCTGCCGCTGGCAAGGCAAAAGCGCAACCTACTGTCGCTTTACGCTGAACACGTAAGCGCCGCCGCCAACTCCGGTCAGAAGCACGAGAAACAACAGCGCCCATCCGCCTAACGCTGGAACCGGCACGGTCACAACCGGGGCTGCCACTGGCGTGAAGTTCGCAGTAACGGTGCACGGGGCCGTTACCGCGCCGGTGACGAACGGGCTCGTCGTGGTCGTCGTGCCCCCACATCCGCTGATGCTCGTCAGCGTGAAGCCAGCGTTGGCCGTGGCGGTACAGGTTGATGTGCTGCCATAGGTGACAGGGTTCGGCACACAATTCACGGAACCACCGTTAGCCGAGACCGCAAGCGCCGATACCGGCACAGTGATCAGCACAAAGTTTGCCGTAACGGTGCATGCGGCGGTGATCGGAGCGGTGATGAATGGGTTGGTCGATGTACCCGCGCCGCCACACCCGCTGATGCCGCCGCTGGCCGCGGGCGAGATGGCTTTCACGTCTGGCCCCGGCGCAGCGGACGCCAAAAATGGGGCGATCACGTACCCCGGCGCAGGTGTCGCGACGCAGCTGGACGTTGCGCCAAAGCTCACCGGATTCGGCGTGCAGACGACCGCCCCCCCATTGGCGGGCGACGCGACGGTGGTGATTGCAAAACTATTCGGACTGAACGTAGCGATCACAGTGCAATTGGCGACAATCGCACTCGCGGTGTACGTCGTACCCACGAGATTACCCCCGCAAGTGCCGCCGACTGAGGTGGAATAGCCGGTGGACGGGACTACGGCGAACGTGGGCTGGGCACCCGATGCGACTGTTTGCACGGATGCTGGCGAGATGGTGCCGTTGCCTCCCGAAACGCTGGACGTGACCGTGTAGGTGCGCGGTGCTGCGCAGCTTGCGGTGATGCCGCTGCCTACGCCAGCGCAGCTCCATGTGAACTGGCTGACGCCAGAGGCCACGGCACTAGCGGCCCCGGCGCTACACAGATTTGTGCTCGGCGCTGCGCCGGTGGCCATCGCGTTCGAACTGCCGCAAACGCCGTTCACCGGAATGAGGGTAAAGCTCGCAATGACCGTGCAGTCCGCCGCCACCGCGCTGGTGGTGAACGTGTTGCCCACGAGCGCTCCCGTACAGGTGCCGCCAACCGAGGCGGAGAAGCCGCTCGACGGGGCTACGGCAAACGAGGGCCGGGCACCGGACGCGACTGTTTGCGTGGATGCGGGTGTGATGGTGCCGTTGCTTCCCGAAACGCTGGAGGTGACCGTGTAGGTGCGGGGTGCTGCGCAGCTCGCGGTGGTACCGCTGCCGACTCCAGCGCAGCTCCATGTGAACTGACTGACGCTCGCGGCCACCGCACTCGCGGCCCCGGCGCTACACAGATTTGTGCTCGGTGCTGCGCCGGTAGCCATCGTGTTCGAACTGCCGCAAGCGCCGTTCACTGGAATGAGGGTAAAGCTCGCAATCACCGTGCAGTCCGCCACCACGGCGCTGGCGGTGTACATGTTGCCGACCAGGGTGCCGCCACAGGTTCCACTCACTGTCGCGGAATAGCCCGCGCTCGGTGCCAGCGTAAATGCGGGCTGTGCTCCCGATGCAACGGCCTGCGTCGATGCCGGAGTAATCGTGCCGTTGCCGCCGCTGACGCTTGACGTGACTGAATAAGTACGTGGCGCGGCGCAATTGGCGGTTGTGCCAGTGGCGTTACCTGCGCAGGTCCAGGTGAACTGACTCACGCTTGATCCGACGCTACTCGCCGTGCCCACAGCGCACAGATTTGCGGTCGGGGCTGTTGCTGTCGGCAACGTATTCGCGCTGCCGCATGCACCGTTGATGGGGGTCAATGTAAACGTACCGGTCACCGTGCAATCGGCGGCCAGAGTGCTGGTTATGTACGGATTACTCGTGGCCGCTGCGCCGCAGCTATTGGTGCTAAATCCGGCGAAGGTGTAGCCTGAATTTACCGAGGCTATACAGCTGGAAGTCTGCCCGGATGGCACTGGATTCGGCGTGCAGCTGACCGAACCACCCGCCGGGGGCGTGGCAACAGTCGTAATGGTGAAAGCCTGTGTCAGCGTGTTGGTGAATAGGGCACTCGGTGCTTCGCCGTTAATCCCGGTCTGCACAACATCTGGGGGCGTTCCAACCCAGATAAAACCATTCGGTGCTGCGGGACGGCTAATCTGGTGGTACGTGCAATCGTTCGGGAAACCGGTTAAGGCGGTGCTTGTGGCATTGCCGAATGCGCTGACGGGTGTGGGTCCGTTTCCGGCAGTGAGCGTGATGGTCGAAGCCGGCGTTGCAAAGCTCGCGAGATTGCAAGCGATGCTGTACGTGAAATCGCCTGTCACCACGGGCTGAACAGCAGGCGCGGGCGTTGTCGCCACATCAAGGCGGATCGACAGAAAAAGAGAAGTAAACCCCGCAAATGCAGGACTCGCGAGTTGCAGCGTTGCGAGCGTCGCGAAAGCGACCCAAAAGCGAATCAGCTTGTTCATATTTTTCCCCGGTTATGTGTTCGTAATTTCTGGCTAACTCGAACAGCGGGCTTGCTGACTGTGCGATTGATTGTGTCTGTGGCAGGTGAGGTCAACCGCTGAAACGGCATCATGATGCACGCGTCAAAGGCAATGACGCCGACAACCTTGGACGATTCCCAGCGGCGCAGGCCGAGGGGTGCTGTCAACGGGGCCGACGCTGCAGTGCCAAACAGCCGATCCCAGAGTGTGAACACCGCACCGTAATTTGCGTCGTGAAACTTCCGTTCCTGATTGTGGTGTGTCCGATGAAAATTCGGAGTGACGACGATCCAGGCGAAGCACCGCTGCACCGAAGCGGGCATCGACATCGACGAGTGATGCCAAAGTTCAACTGCAGCGGCAAGCACCGCGTAGAGCACCCAACTGATGCCGGGAATTCCGAGCAACCATAGCAGCGGCAGCTGCAGCGCTGTGGCGAGAATGGGCTGCAGCGGATGTTGCCGAAAATGCGTGCTCGCGTTCATGACGGTATCGCTGTGATGAACCTGATGCAATCGCCAGAAGACGGGCACGACATGCATCAATCGGTGCAGCACGTAGGTCATCAGATCGAGCAGAAAAATACCGATCACGATGTGCGCAACGGACAGGCCCCCATAAAACCCCAGCCACACAAGGAGCCCGGTCTTTCCGCTGAGCGCATCGCTAAACCATGGCGACACCCACAGACCGAGCAACCACGAAACCGCCATCGCACAGGCGAGAAACGAGACATTGGTCAGCCAAGTCCGAGCCCAGAGATTCGTCACGGCGACCGAATGGTTTTGCGCTGTTTCCGCGAGCGCATTTTTGCTTTTCGCGAGCGCCCGCCAGAGCCCTTCGACTGCAAAAGCAAACACCGCCATCGCCAGCGTAGTGGCGAGCGCATGGTCGCTCAACCACTGTACCCAAACAATTAAAATGGGCGCGGCAGTCATCGGAGCTGGCGTGCGCAATAAAAAATCAATTTTTTCGTGGACCGCTAGCGCTTGCACCATCGCAGAACGCACAGGAAAACTCCTATTCGCGAAGTTTAGCCGCCCTAAGTGGCGACGCGCAACCTTCACTCGAAGCAGAAACAACGACCAGCAGCTTTTTGTTGTAATGACACTTTCTTAGGGGGTGAACCCCAAAATCGCCTGATATCGACTTTATGCTTTTTAAAGCTTATAGCCCTGATTGGCGGTCGTTTCAGCTCAAAGTCATTACTGTTTCGGTGGCCGAATTTTGCGCACTCGTCGCTGCAAAACACGCCACTTGCCGCCCGTGAATATTCACCAATTCAGGCCGTGTTTTGTCGCACGGCTCAAACTTTCGCGGGCAGCGTGGATTAAAGGCGCAGCCGGACGGCGGGTTTAGCGGGTTCGGCACTTCACCGGCGACGGGAGTGCGCGCTTTGCCGGTCATGTGCAGATCGGGGATCGCATCGAGCAACATGCGCGTGTACGGATGTTGCGGCGCGCCGAACACTTCCTTCTTGTCACCGATTTCGACGACTCGACCGAGATACATCACGCCCACGCGATCAGCGATGTGATGCACGACTTGCAAGTTGTGCGAGATGAACAGGTAGGTCAGCCCCATTTCGCGCTGCAAATCTTTCATAAGATTCAAAACTTGCGCCTGCACCGAGACGTCAAGCGCCGAGGTCGGATCGTCGCAAATCAGGAACTCCGGATTGCTAGCCAACGCGCGCGCAATCGAGATGCGCTGGCGCTGCCCGCCCGAGAATTGATGCGGATATTTTTCGCCGTCTTTCGCAGTGAGTTTGACGTAACCGAGGAGCTTGGCCACGCGCTTGTCGAGCGCAGCGCCGTCGGGAATGAGCCTGTGAGTTCGGATGGGTTCGGCGACGATGTCGGCGACACGCCAACGCGGGTTCAGGCTCGCATAGGGATCCTGAAAAATCATCTGCACCTTGCGGCGCAGGGCGCGAGCTGCCTCGTTGTTCGATGTCAGCGCGATGCGCATGTCCTGACCGTCGATCATCACGCTGCCTGTGGATGAGGCGTACAGACCAACGATCAAGCGGGCAACGGTGGATTTTCCGCAGCCTGACTCGCCGACCAGCGCCAGCGTCTCGCCGCGCTGAATATCAAAGCTCAGATCACTCACCGCATGCAAAAAACTCTGTGGTTTGCGCTCGATCACGCGGTTTAACCATGGCGCGGAAACGTCAAACGTTTTGCTGACATTTTTGAGCTGAACGAAAGGAGTAGTCATCGCGCGAGGCCCGATTCGCTTCGCGTGATTCGCGAATCGCTTCGCACGAGTCGCGAATCGTGCAACCAGCAGGCAGCGCGTGAAGCGGCAGCCGCCATCAATTCAGGGCGAGAGGTTTTGCACATGTCAAATACTTTGTTGCAGCGAGGATTAAACGCGCAACCTTGTGGAATTGCATCAAGGCGAGGCATCGCACCATCGATCTGGATCAATCGTTCGCGATCACTTTCAAACTCGGGAATCGAGCCCATCAAGCCCACGGTGTAGGGATGCTGCGGCTTGTGAATCACGTCCGCCACCGGGCCCATTTCCACGACGCGACCGGCGTACATGACAGCAACGCGATCAGCCGTTTCGGCAATCACGCCCATGTCGTGGGTGACGAGCATCACTGCCGTGCCGTGATCGCGACAGAGCCGTTTGAGCAGAGTAATGATCTGTGCCTGAATCGAGACGTCGAGTGCGGTCGTCGGCTCATCGGCGATGATGACTTTTGGCTCGGCTGCCAACGCGAGCGCAATGACGACACGTTGCCGCATGCCACCGGAGAACTGATGCGGGTAGTGATCAACGCGTTCGCGCGCTGCCGGAATGCCGACCTCTTCCAGCAGTTTGACGGCGCGATCTTTTGCTGCGGACTCACTTAAATCAAGGTGCGTCGTGACCGTCTCGACGAGCTGACGACCCACGGTATAAAGGGGATTTAGCGAGGTCAGTGGATCCTGAAAGATGGCACCGATCTGACGACCGCGAATTTTGCGCATTGCCTCGTACGGCAGATTGTCGATGCGCTGACCGTCGAGCAAAATTTCTCCGCTCGCGATGCGACCCGGCGGTTCCAGCAAACCGATGATCGCGGCACCCGTCAATGATTTTCCAGCGCCGGATTCGCCGACAACGCCCAGCACCTCTCCCGGCGCAATCGAAAAAGAAACATCATCGACCGCCGTCAACAAGCCCCGCCGATTCGGGAACTCAATACGCAGATTTTTTACTTCAAGCAGGGCTTTGGACATGGGCAGTTTGGGTTCTTTTTACGTGCGCGATTTACGTGCGCGATTTACGTGCGCTATTCACGTGCGCTTCGGCATTGGAATGGCGCGTGGCGGCTCAATCAGCGTTGGGTCGGTCGGCACAATGACCGCCTTCGAAGGCGCGCCACTGGTCGGCTGACACCCGGGCACCGGCTCAGCATGGTCAATGACGAGCTCGTAATCCCGCGAATAGTCGCTCGTGCGCTGCGCTGCCAGCCAGTAGCGCACGCACTTTTCCGCCTTGAACGTAAACGCTTTGCGATCCGGCAGGTAGCTTGCTTTCGTCGGTGCTGCGTCAATCAAGAGCTCATGCACACCCGCGTCAATTCGACGCGGCACGAACGTGCTGTATTCGCCGTCCACCGCGACGATGCTCACCGGATATCGGTGCAAATTCGTCCGCGTGTACAAACGGCCATCAAGGACGGTCTCCCACTGATGCGCACAGCCAGCCACGGCAGCAACGCCAGCAAAGATAGCTAGTACAGGAACAGTTTTCATAGCAATCTCCCGCTATCAATCCATTCGGCCAAAAAAATCAGGCAACTATCGGAGCTTCGGGTTGAGCGCGTCGCGCAGCCAGTCGCCCACAAGGTTGACCGAGACCACCATCACGATCAGCGCAATCCCCGGAAAAACGGTAATCCACCACTCTCCCGAGAACAGGTAGTTTTGCCCTTCGCTGATCAGGGTGCCAAGTGATGGCTGCGTGGGCGGCATGCCGACCCCCAGAAACGAGAGCGTAGCCTCGGAAATGATGGCGTTAGCAATGTTTAATGTTGCGATCACCAGCACCGGCCCGAGCACGTTCGGCAGCACATGCTTGAACATGATTTTCGTTTGTGAAACGCCGATCACTCGCGCAGCCTGCACGTACTCTTTGCTCTTTTCAACAAGCGTCGAGCTGCGCACCGTACGAGCATAATGCGGCCACAGCGTGATGCCAATGGAGAAGATGATCACGTAGAGCGCGAGCGAATCCTGCATGTCACGCGGCACAAATTGGCGGGCAATTCCGCTGATCAACAGCGCCACCAGAATCGCCGGAAACGTGAGCTGAATGTCGGCGATCCGCATGATGATGCTGTCGACGCGACCACCGACATACCCCGCGAGCAAACCCAGCCCGACGCCCACCACAATCGACATCAACACCGCGCATACCGCAACTAAGAGCGAGATGCGGCTGCCGTACATGATGGTCGACAAGATGTCCCGGCCCTGTTGATCCGTACCCAGCGGAAACTCGGCCTTTCCGCTCGCGATCCACATCGGCGGCAGGTTGGAATCGAGCAGCGATATTTGCGCCAGATCATACGGATTATGCGGTGCGATGATCGGCGCCAGCAATGCTCCAAAAATACACAGCAACGCCAACACAGCGGCGACCACCGTCACCGGCGAATGCTTGAAGCTCCACCAGATATCGCTGTCAAAAAAACGACTCATTGCTTGCAAAATATCACCTCAACGTGCACGTCAGCGATTGAGCCTTCACAGCGGCAACCCACGCTCTGCCAGCCTCGAAAAATACCGAACGCCGTTTGGAATAATTTCGTCGCAAAAATCGTAACGCGTGTTGTGCAGAGGCAAAATTTCTGCTGTGTTTTTCTGCCCAATGACGGCGTAACAACCGGGTCGCTTTTGCAGCATGAACGAGAAGTCCTCACCACCCATTGACGGTGTGTAATTCGCGTCGGCGTTTTCCTCGCCCCATACCTCAGCGGCCGCCTGACGTGCAAACTCCACCTCCGCAGCCGTGTTGATCACGGACGGATAAAGTCGGTCGTACTTAAGCGTTCCTTTGGCACGATGCGCGTCGCAAATGCCTTGCACCATTTCTGCCAGACGCGCTTCAATCAAGTCGCGCGTAGCGGGGTCATACGTGCGCACGGTGCCCGTCATTTTGACCGTGTCAGGCACCACATTGAACGCAGGCAAGTTACCGCCTTCAATGGCGCTTATGCCCACCACCGCCGTTTCCAGCGGGCTCACGTTGCGCGACACAATCGTCTGTGCCGCAAGCACGATATTCGCCGCGACCGTCATGGGGTCACACAACAAATGCGGACGCGCCGCATGGCCGCCCTTGCCGCTCACCTCTATCGTGAAGCCATCCGCTGACGCCATGAACGGCCCCGCCCGAGTTCCCCATTTGCCCAAATCAAGATCAGGCCGATTGTGAACCGCAAAAATACGATCACAGTCAAAGCGATCAAAGAGCCCCTCTTTGACCATCAACTCGCCGCCCGCGCCGCCCTCTTCTGCCGGCTGAAATATCAGGTGCACCGTGCCGGCAAAGTTGCGAGTTTCGGAAAGGTAGCGCGCGGCCCCCAAAAGCATTGTGGTGTGGCCGTCGTGACCACAGGCGTGCATGACTTTTGATGCCTTAGACGCATGGAAAAACGTGTTCTTCTCCTGCATCGGCAACGCATCCATGTCAGCGCGCAGGCCAATGGTGCCGCCACTGCGCTTGCCTTTGATAACGCCAACAAGCCCGGTCTTTGCAATGCCGGTGTGTACTTCATCAACACCGTACGCACGCAACCGTTCGGCCACCAACGCGGATGTTCGAGTCTCCAGATAACCGAGCTCAGGGTTCGCGTGAATATCACGACGAATCGCGACCAGATCGCTGACGAATGAATCGGGAAGATCGTTGAGCTTCATTCCAGTTCCTTCTCCGCAATTGCCGCCAGCAAACCCGCCCCATTGGGAATGATGCGATCATCGAAGTCGTAGCAGGTGTGATGAATCGGAAATCCGCCTTCGCGCCCCTGCCCTACCCAGATGTACGCACCGGGAACCGCCTCCAGAAAGAACGCAAAGTCTTCACCCCCAGTGTTCGGGAAAATTTCGGTGATGACGTTCTCGGGCCCAAACACACCGCGGCCCACTTCGGCGGACAGCTCGGCTTCACGTTTGTGGTTAATCGTTGCTGGATAGCCCTGAATGAAGTTGACCTTGCCCGTCGATCCGAACGCAGCACACGTGTGCTCCACGATCTGGTTTAACTTTTCGATCACCATCTTCTGCGCTTCTTTGCGGTAGGTGCGCACCGTGCCGATCAGCTTTACCTCTCGCGGAATCACGTTGTACGTGTTCATCACGCCAGCCTCCATCGCGCAGATGGAGACAACGACAGCATCCGCAGGATCGGCGTTTCGCGAGGCAATCGACTGAATCGCCGTGATCACATGACCCGCGGCCAGCACCGGGTCGGCAACAAACTGTGGCATGCCGCCATGACCGCCCTTACCTTCAATCGTGATCTCCATGCGATCAGCCGCAGCCATCATCGCGCCGTTACGCACCGCCATCGATCCGAGCGGCACCCACGGAGCATTGTGCAGACCGTAGAAAGCGTGAATAGGAAAGCGTTCAAACAGACCATCATCCATCATCGCTTTGGCACCAGCAGCCCCCTCTTCAGCGGGCTGAAACACCGCATAAACAGTGCCGGAAAAGTTGCGGGTTTTGGCGAGATAACGGGCGGCACCTAGAAGCATCGTCGTGTGGCCATCGTGGCCACAGGCATGCATGTAGCCCTTGTTTTGCGACGCGTACGGAAGCCGCGTTTCCTCGGTCATCGCCAGGCAGTCCATATCGGCTCGCAGGCCAATGTTTCTCGTCCCCGGACGACTTCCGCGAATGACGCCAACCACGCCGGTGCCGCCGATGCCGGTGTGCACCTCATCGACGCCGTACGCCGTCAGCCGCTCTGCCACGAGGCGTGCGGTGCGCGTCTCGTTGTACGCATGCTCGGGGTTGTTGTGAATATCGCGTCGAATCGCAGTGAGATCACTGTGAAATTCGCGGATGGCTTCGGAGACTTTGCTGGGGTTGTACATCTTGATCCCGGGGTAATACTGACAACAAAAAATTAGTGCGCTGGCGAAGTTTGCTCAATGCGCAAACGCGGATCGACAACGTAATACAAGAGGTCAACAATCAGATTAATGCTGACAAACACAAACGAGATCAACACCAGATACGCCGCCATCACCGGAATGTCAGCGAACTGCACCGACTGAATAAACAAAAAGCCCATGCCCGGCCACTGAAATACGGTCTCAGTGACGATGGCGAACGCGATGATGGTGCCGAGTTGCAGGCCCATGATGGTCATGACCGGAACCAGCGTGTTTTTCAGCGCATGACCGAAGTGAACGGCGTTGTTGGTAAGGCCACGCGCGCGCGCGAACTTGATGTAATCGGTACGCAAAACCTCCAGCATTTCGCTGCGGACCAGACGCATGATTAGGGTCATCGTGCCCAGCGACAACGTGACCGACGGCAGCACCAGCGCCTTGATACCACTCCACGTCAACAGCCCTGTGCTCCACCAGCCGATTTGGGTGACGTCACCGCGCGAATACGAGGGCAAAACTTGCAATGTCACGGCGAAGACGAGAATCAGCAGGATGCCGATCAAAAACGTGGGCAAGCTCACACCAATGAGCGACACCGCCAGCAGAAATTGCGAGAACACGCCGTTTCGACGAAGCGCTGTGTAGACACCCAAAACCACACCCCCCACGAGTGCGAGGATTGCTGCGCAAAACGCGAGTTCCAGCGTCGCGGGCAAGCGCTCCTTGATCAACGTTGAAACAGGTCGGGCCTGACGCAGCGACAGCCCGAATTCACCTCGTGCAGCATTACCGACAAACGCGCCAAACTGAACATAAAACGGCTTGTCCAAGCCCAGCGATTCGCGCAGTTCAACTTTCTGCTCGGGCGTTGCGTCCTGCCCCAGCATCATGTTGATCGGGTCGCCGACGTAGTTGAATAGGGAGAACGCAATAAACGCGACCACCAGCATGACGAGCGCGGCCTGAAACAGTCTTCTAAGTACGAACGCGAGCATGTGAGGAGCAGCAGTCAGGAAGCACTAATAGTACCCCTGTTGACACAGTCGCACGACCTGTCGATTCACTGCGAGCGCGCCGTATGTGGGAGCGGTTGTGGGAGCAGTTTTACCGCGATGGTCAAGCGTGCTGAAGCCGTCTCGGCAAAACCGCTCCCACAACATCTTTTGGCACGTCGCAACCTAAGCGTTGACCCGCGCCGCCTGCGTCGCATACAAACAAACCGCCGTTGCCACAGACACATTCAAGCTCTCCACAGCGCCCACCATCGGGATCGCCACCAACGCATCGCAACGCTCGCGCGTCAACCTGCGCAGGCCCTTGCCTTCGTTGCCCAGCACCCAGGCGAGCGGGCCTGTGAGCTTTGTATTGAACAAGGTTGCCTCAGTCTCCATCTCGGCACCGAGCACCCAAACACCTGCCGCCTGCAAGGTTTCGATGCACTGCACCAAATTACTGACCTGACAAATTGGCGTGGTCTCTGTCGCCCCGCTCGCAGCCTTGAGCGCCACGGCGGATAGCGGCGCTGAACCATGCTTCGGAATGATCACGGCGTCCGCACCAAAGGCGTCGGCGCTACGAATACAGGCCCCCAAATTGTGCGGATCCTGAATCTGGTCGAGCAGCAGAAATAGTGGTGGTGTGGATTTTTTGAGACTTTCCGCCAGCACCGTGTCAAAGTCCGCACCTGCCGAGCCGTCTGCCAGGACCTCAACCAGCGCCACGACGCCTTGATGTTGATCAGACTGCGCCAACGCGGTCAGGCGACCTGCGTCCACAGTCTGCACCTCAATGTCGAGCGTCGCCGCCAGCGCGTGCAGCGCGCCAATCCGCTCGTCGCGACGGGCTTCCCAGACAAATAACTCGACTACAGATTCCGGTCGACGCTGCAGACGCGCGGTGACGGCATGAAAGCCCATGATGCGGGCGAGTTTCATCGCGACGCCACCCAATGAAATAAATTTTTAGCCATGGCATAATTATGGGCTACGCAGCGCAGGCTGAACGTAGAAGTGTGACGGGACGAAGCAATCTCATCCCGAATGTCATGCAAGTGCCGGTGTAGCTCAGTTGGTAGAGCAGCTCATTCGTAATGAGAAGGTCGGGTGTTCGATTCATCTCTCCGGCACCAATCGCGCGACGAGCGCGATTGGGTTAAATACGAGCCAGCCGAGGCTCGATACCTCATGCCGTCTCCCAAGCGGAACCAAAGACGGCGAATGCGAGTTGGGTCAAACATGAGCCAGTCAAAGGCTCGATAACTCCAGCCGTTCCCCAAGCACCCGCCCTGGTTCTAATGGCGACTGGTCAAATATGAGCCACGCACATTGTCGAAAAGGCTAACGGAACCCCAATGTGCGCGTCTTCGGTTCTCGGTTCCGTTCGCTACCCGGTCACTGGGCGGGCGAATTCATTCAAGGCGGATTCAGCAAATCGCCAGTGGGAGTGCGGGTGGAGCGCCCCCAGAGGTGTCGTCTGCTTTCTTGAACGCGAACCAAGCAAATTGCGCCGGTCATTGACCTACGACCGATGCTCCGCAATTGCATGCCACGCAGGGTTCGCCGAGCACATTTGGGTGAAGATTTACTTTGCCGACCCGCTTAGCCCGTGGCAGGCACGAGCGTTGAAAGTTACCGTCGACTTTTCGAATTACCGCGAGCTACTTAACGCTTGAAGTGATGGACGAAATGACGCCCGAGGCTGTCTTGAAAGAGTCCAAATCCTTGCCCTGAATATTGTGGCGGCGAGCGATGTGCCCGAAGTCGGTATAGGCCGCCCACACGCTGCCGTCCTCTTCCTGAAGCACCAGCAAGCGCACAGGCCAGTCGAGCCCTGCCAGCGGATTGGCGTTGATAAACAACGTGCCCAACGGCGGATTGCCGAATATCAATAACGTGGACGGACGCAGCTTGACTCCAGCGTTGGCAGCCAATTGCATTTGATCGATTTCGTCAAAAAATTTAATGCCTTTGCTGGCTACGTCCTGCTTCAGCCGCACAACCGTTTCGGCGAAAGAATATTTGCTTTTCACTTTAACGATGCCACTATCTGCGACTGCCATCGCGGCATCCGACTGCGCCGCCGCTGTGGACGTGGCCGCGAGCGATGCAGGTGCACCGAAAACACCGAGTATGCTGAACGCACAGGCGACAAGATAAGCGCACTGCGATGAGTGGGGCTTGAACATTAGATTTCCTTTGAGGTAGGTAGGTAAGGTGATGAGGATCAGCACAAAAACTGCGCCACGATCCGCGAACGACGGTCGCTTTTTCCGTAAATTGCTCCCGCTACCATTAGTCCGCGAACGTGAAGAAACCTGACGACTTTGTGTTGCAGGCTCGGCGCGCGGTTAGAAATGATCTCGCCTTCGAGCGCTGCACATACGCGGCGGGAAAACCTCGATTTCCGGGTTGCGTCGCTCTCCGATGTCGCTTCAATTGACCGTTCTCCGAGCGCTCAACGAAAATCGTCAAGGTTCTCTCCACACCCGCGGTCCGCCAGCCAATCCCCGAACTTCCACATCCTGCAACACCGTTCCACCGCAGCGGACAATTAGATAGACTGCGACTTCCTCCTGTTCGCTGATCATTTCCATGCCTTCACGCATAGCCTCTCTTGCTGAGCCTGCCACTTCGGCTGCACGACGTGCCAAGGCCATTGCTGGCGGCGCGAGCGGCAGTGGCGGCGTACAGAGCCTGACGCGCGGTTTGACGTTGCTGGAAAAGCTCGCGGAATCAGAAGGCGGCATTACGCTCACCGAAATTTCCAGCCGCGCCGATTTGCCGCCATCGACCGCGCATCGTTTGCTCAACACTCTGGCCGACATGGGTTTCGTGACGCAGGCGAAGGACTCCGGTCTTTGGTACGTCGGTTTGAAAACGTATCGCGTCGGATGTGCGTTCGTTTCCAATCGCGATTTTGTGGGCGAAAGCCACGCGTATCTGAGGAAGCTCATGGAGGCGTCCGGCGAGACGGCGAACCTGTCCATCCTCGACGGCACGTATGCCTGCTTCATCGGCCAGGTGCAGTGCCACGAGGTGATGCGCATGCTGGTGCGGTTGGGCTCGCGTATTCCGGCGCACGCCAGTGGCTCGGGCAAGGCGATGCTCTCTGCACTGCCAGAGGACGAGTTGGCCATCGTGCTGCGTGACTCCGATTTGGTGCAGCTCACGACTAAAACGATTACCGATCCGCAAAAACTCCGCATGCAATTCGCCGCCATTCGTGCGCGTGGCTACAGCTACGACGACGAGGAAAACGCGATGGGCCTGCGCTGTGTGGCCGCACCGATCTACGACGAGTTCGCCGAGCCGATTGGCGCGATTTCGCTCGCGGGACCGATTGCACGGCTGACCGACGAGCGCATTTTGAAGCTTGGCCCGCTTGTTGCTCATACCGGACGAGAGATCACCGAAAAGCTCGGTGGCGTGGTTCCGGTTTCGGCATAGGTTGGTCGGTCGCCGACAGTCCTAATAGACCAGCAGCTTTTTGCCAAAATGACCGTTTGATCGGGGCTTAGGTGCACTTTCTTCGATAGTCGGTTTTTGCGTAATATCCCGTCTAGCCCACGCTAACCGGTCGTTACGGCATAAAGCCGTTGCGAGCCAAGCTGGCGCAGATAGAAGAAAAAATTCATTCGGGTAGCCCACCATGACGGAGGCGAACAATGTTGCTACCATCGTTGCATAACCACAAAAATCTGAGGCGCGCCCTGCGGTCGTCGCTTCCACAACCACACACTGATCGAAGGACACACACATGAATGAAAAGCAAATTCGCGGTCTGATTGAGGACGTACGCGGAGGCAAACTGGCACGTCGTGACTTCATGGTCAAGCTGGTGAGTCTGGGTGTCACCGCGCCGATGGCGGGCCACCTGTTGTTGAATGCTGGCATCGCCCAAGCGCAAACGCCGTCAACCTACAAGCCGACAAAACGCGGCGGCGGCGGCGCACTCAAGGTCCTGTGGTGGCAGGGCGCGACGCTACTGAACCCGCATTTTGCGACGGGCACCAAAGATCAGGACGGCTCCCGGATTTTTTACGAACCGCTCGCCAGCTGGGACAAAGATGGCAATCTGGTTGCAAACCTGGCCGCTGAGATTCCTTCCGCTACGAATGGTGGGCTGTCGAAAGATGGCAAGTCCGTCATCTGGAAACTAAAGCGCGGCGTGACCTGGCATGACGGCAAACCGTTTACCTCGGCAGACGTCGTGTTCAACTGGGAATATGCGTCTGATCCAGCGACCTCTGCCGTGACTATTGGGTCGTACAAGGAAATGAAAGTCGAGGCGATTGACAGCCACACGGTCAAGATCACCTTCAACAAAGTCACCCCGTTCTGGGCCACGCCGTTTGTGGGCGTGCAGGGCATGCTCATTCCGAAGCACTTATTCGAGGCTTACAAAGGCGCGAAATCGCGCGAAGCGCCCAACAATCTGAAACCCGTCGGCACTGGCCCGTACAAATTCACCGATTTCACGCCGGGCGACATGGTTCGCGGCGCGATCAACACGACTTATCATCAGGCCAACAAGCCGTTCTTTGACTCGATCGAGATGAAAGGTGGCGGCGACGCCGTCTCGGCTGCCCGCGCTGTGCTGCAAACGGGCGAATACGATTTCGCGTGGAACCTGCAGGTCGAAGACGAAATCCTGGTCAAACTTGAGGCGGGTGGCAAAGGCAAGGTCGTCATCATTCCGAGTGGCGACATTGAGTTCATTCAATGCAACTTCACCGACCCGGCTGTCGAAGTTGACGGTGAGCGCTCAAGCATCAAAACAAAGCATCCGATCTTGACCGATCCGGCGGTGCGTCAGGCCCTGTCGCTGCTGGTTGATCGCGCCTCGATACAGCAGTTCATTTACGGTCGCGCCGGTGTTGGCACGGCTGACTTTATCAACAATCCGCCGCGTTATCGCTCCACCGCCAACAAGCCAGAGTTCAACATCGACAAGGCTATGGGGATTCTCGAAGCCGCTGGCTGGAAAAAAGGTGGCGACGGCGTACGCGAAAAGGGCGGCAAAAAGCTCAAGCTTTTGTATCAGACTTCGGTCAATCAACCGCGCCAAAAAACACAGGCTATCGTCAAGCAGGCGTGTCAAAAGGCGGGCATCGACATTGAGCTAAAAGCGGTCACCGGTGCGGTGTTCTTTTCGTCCGATGTGGCGAACCCGGACACCTACACCAAGCTCTACTCAGATCTGCAAATGTTCACCACGACGATGAACGCGCCCGATCCGGAAATTTTCATGAATCAGTATTGCTCATGGGAGTTTGCGACCAAGGCCAATAAGTGGCAGGGCCGCAACGCGACGCGCTGGTCGAATCCCGAGTACGACAAGGCGTTCCGAGCGGCCGAAGGCGAGCTCGACCCTGTGAAGCGCGCGGCGCTTTTCATCAAGATGAACGACATGGTGGTTCAGGATCACGCAGTCATTCCGGTCGTCTCTCGTCCGCGCGCGCGGGGTGCCAACCTGAAGCTCAGGTACTCCGAGAGCGGTTGGGACAGCGATTTCTGGGCTCTGCAAGACTGGTATCGCGAAGCGTAGTCCGAGGTAGCGCGTAATGACGCTATCGGGAACGTACATCCTGAGGCGCGTGCTGATTGCCCTGCCGAGTTTGCTGGGCATCAGCGTCGTGCTTTTCACCGTGCTGGCGCTCGCCCCCGGCGATCCGTTTGGTGACATCGTTTCCAACCCGAACATCCCGGCGGAAGTAGCCGCAAATTTGCGGAAAAAATTTGGGATGGACGACCCAGTGATGGTTCGTTATTTCCGCTGGTTGCTGGCGATGTTGCAGGGCGATTGGGGCTTTTCGTTCGCCAGCCGCATTGATGTGGACACACTGATTTTGCAGCGCTTGCCGACAACACTACTGGTGGTTGGTTCGTCGCAGATTCTGGCGCTATTGATCGCGTTGCCGGTCGGCGTTTATGCGGCGACGCGTCCCTATTCGTTGTTCGACCAGATCGCCAATACGCTGACTTTCGTTGGATTTTCACTTCCAACTTTCTTCACGGGCCTCATGCTGATCCTGGTGTTTTCCATTCAGCTGGATTGGTTGCCGTTTGTTTACCGCGCGGACATCACTTCGACGGGCTGGCATTTTTATTGGGATCATCTCAAGCAGACGATCATGCCCGTGACCGTGCTGGCGCTGTTTCAGGCGGCGTCGTGGACGCGCTATGTGCGCTCTGCGGCGCTGGACGTGGTGAAGCTGGATTACGTGACCACCGCGCGCTCGAAGGGTCTCAAGGAAAGCGTTGTGGTGCTGAAGCACGTCGTGCGAAATGCGATGATTCCGGTTGTGACGTTGGTTGCGCTGCAAGTGCCCGCGATCTTCGGTGGCGCGATTGTCACCGAGCAAATTTTTCGTGTGCCAGGCATCGGCTCGCTGCTCATCAGTGCGATTCTCGCGAACGACACGCCTGTCATCATGGCGGTCACGTTCGTGTTTTCCTGCCTCGTGATTTTCTTCAATTTGCTCGCAGATATTTTGTATGCGTGGCTTGATCCGCGAATTGCGTTGAGCTAGCGCTATGACGGCTTCTTCAAATTCCGTTCGGGCTGAGCTTGTCGAAGCCTCGTCGTCTGCCACGGACCCTTCGACGGGCTCAGAGCCTCGCCCCGGCGAAGGCCGGGGGCGAACGGGGGAGAGTGACTCGGCTGCAAGAGCCAAACCAATCTCCCTCGCTCAGGACATATGGCGACGCTTCAAACGTCATCGCCTCGCCTTGGTTGGCATGGTCATCCTGCTCATCATCGTGATTGGCGTGATCATCGGCCCGTGGCTGTGGACCGTGCCAATCAACGAAATCGACTTCGGTGCGCGCCTGAAACCGCCGTCGCTGAAGCACCCGTTCGGCACCGATGACTTGGGGCAGGATCTGCTGGCGCGCATGCTCTATGGCGGTCGCATTTCTATGGCTGTCGGGCTCGCTGCGATGTTCATCGCCATCGTCGTCGGCACGATCATTGGCGCGGTTGCGGGCATGTCGCGAGGCTTCATCGACACGGCGTTGATGTGGCTGACCGACCTATTCCTCTCGTTGCCGCAACTCCCGCTTTTGCTGCTGATCATCTACCTCTTCCGTGATTCGCTGAAGAAAATTGTCGGGCCGGAAGTGGGTGTTTTTGTCATGGTCGTGATCGTGATTGGCGGTTTCCGCTGGATGCCGGTTGCGAGATTGGTGCGAGCGCAGTTTCTGTCTCTGCGCGAAAAAGAATTTGTCGAGGCGGCACGCGCGCTGGGCGCAAGTCGCACCCGTCAAGTCGTCCGCCACATCCTGCCCAATGCACTTGGCCCAGTGATCGTCGCTGGAACGATTGACGTCGCTGCGGCCATCATCGCTGAGTCGACGCTGTCGTTCCTCGGACTCGGGTTTCCGCCTGACATTCCGACTTGGGGGCGCATGTTGTTTGACGCGAAGGACTACCTTGACATCGCACCTTACTGGGCGCTGTTCCCCGGCATGCTGATCTTTTTGACGGTGCTGTCGATCAACTACATCGGTGACGGCCTGCGCGATGCGCTTGATCCACGGCGGGTGTTGGGGTGAGTACGGTAACCAAAGAGCGCATGCTCGAAATTAAAGATCTCAAGGTGTATTTCGACACCGAAGACGGTGTACTGCATGCAGTCGATGGAGTGAGTTTCGGCATCGACGCAGGCGAAACGCTTGGCGTCGTGGGTGAGTCCGGATGTGGAAAAAGTGTGACCGCGAAGACGATCACGCGTCTGCTCGACATGCCGCCGGGACGCATCGTCGGCGGCGAAATTCGCTGGAAAGGCAACGATCTGGTCAAGGCGAGCGACGACGCCATTCGTGCATTGCGTGCCCGCGAGATCGCGATGATTTTTCAGGAGCCGATGACTTCGCTCAATCCGGTTTATACCGTGGGCGAACAGATTGCCGAGGTTGTGCGCCTGCATGACAAATCTGGCCGACGCGCGGCGATGGAGCGCGCCACAGAGATGCTGAGGCTCGTCAACATTCCCAATCCGCAGAAGCGAGTTAACGACTATCCACATCAGTTTTCCGGCGGCATGCGCCAGCGCGTGATGATCGCGATGGCGCTGTCATGCAATCCGAAATTACTGATCGCCGATGAGCCGACGACCGCGCTCGACGTGACGATTCAGGCGCAAATTCTCGACCTCATGAATGAGCTGAAAGACAAGCTCGGCATGTCCATCATGCTCATCACGCATGCGATGGGCGTCGTTGCCGAGACTGCGCAGCGCGTGGTCGTGATGTACGCTGGCAAAGTCATCGAAGAAGCGAACGTGGTGGATTTGTTCCGCACGCCGCTGCATCCCTACACGCAGGGCCTCATTCGCTCGATCCCGCGCATGGACCTTGCCGCGACACACAAGCAACGGCTGGAAGCGATTGGTGGCTCTGTGCCCAAGCTCATCAATCCAGCGCCGGGATGCCGCTTTGCGTCGCGCTGCGCGCATGTTCGTGCCGAATGCAAAGCCGCAACGCCACCGCTCGTCGAAGTCAGCTCCGGCCACAAGGTCGCCTGCGTGTTGCACGCCGCATGAAAGACGCTGCCATGTCCGAGCCGCTATCGCCACTGCTACGCGTAAAAAATCTAGTCAAACACTTTCCCGTCAAGGGCGGATTGCTGGGGCGCCAGGTCGATAAAGTCCACGCGGTGGACGGCGTGAGTTTCGAGCTCGCCAAAGGCGAAACGCTCGGTGTCGTCGGCGAATCTGGCTGCGGCAAATCAACGACCGGGCGATGCATTCTGCGCCTGATCGAACCCACTTCTGGCGACGTTTGGTTCGAAGGCAAGAACGTCACCGAAATGGATCGCGAGGGCCTGCGTGCCACAAGCCGCGACATGCAGATCATTTTTCAGGATCCGTACGCATCGCTCAATCCGCGTATGACCGTGGGCGCAATCATCGGCGAGCCGTTGACCATTCACAAGCTCACCAAGTCGTCCGCCGAGTATCAGGATCGCATCGTCGAATTGCTCGAAACCGTGGGCCTCAACGCTGATCACCTGCGCCGCTATCCGCACGAATTTTCGGGCGGTCAACGTCAGCGTATCGGCATCGCGCGCGCACTCGCCGTCAAGCCCAAGCTGATCGTTTGTGACGAACCCGTCTCCGCGCTCGACGTGTCGATTCAAGCGCAAGTCATCAACCTGCTGGAAGACCTGCAGGAGAAGTTTGACCTCACGTACTTGTTCATCGCGCACGATCT
>JANXUB010000174.1 GCA_025352105.1 Burkholderiales bacterium
GATTGCATCTTGAGCTAGCTCAACGGAGGTATCGATTTGCTTTTCCATGATTTATCTCTTTGAATGCGGGTTGCTAGTAAAGGCCAAGTGACACGTCACCGCCGCCGATCGACAAAATTTCGATGTCGAGCAACGCGCGGAAGTCGATTGCGTCTTGAGCGAATTCAACAGTGGTATCGATTTGCATTTCCATGATGTGATCCTAGGGTGGCTTGGCTTTTGCCGTGAGTTAGAGGAGAATCTGGCTGTAACTATGCCATTGTCATCGGGAGAAAAGCAAGTGGAGACACAAGCACTGGTCGGATTAATTGACGCGTGTGTAACGAGCTTCGATAGCGACGGGCTCGAAGATTTGGTTAACCAACTAAGCGCTGACCTGCCCTCGCTGCTCAAGTCGCAGGACGAAGACACCTTCAAACTAGTTGTGCAGAGTGCGCGCCTTATTGCGTTCAGCCGCGACCCCAAACCGGTTGCCACCTGCGTTCGTATCCTTCTGGATGTAGCGGGGGCGCACATTGCGAAAGCACGTACGCATGAAGCAATTTCGCTGGCTGAACGCGCGATGGATATGGCCGACGATCATCGATTGAATCCGGAGTTACGGCGGGCCTACAACTTTTATTCCGCGATGAGCACCGATGCAGGCGTGCCTGCCAGGGGGGTTGAGTACGCTCTGCGATCTGCGGTGCTCGCTCACGAATTGAACGATCAGGTTGGTGTTGCATCGGCATTCGCCAACATGACTGCGGCGCTGTGTTCGATGGGTTTATATCGCGAGGCGATATCCGTTGCGTTGCGTGTAATAAAGCGGTTTAAGAGCAACGCAAACTGCACGCCATTTGTCGCGATTGCGCGTGCAAATTTAGCTAGTGCAGCGCTCGCGCTGCAGCACTTTTCGTTAAGTGCGGAATCAGCTAAAGAAGCTTGCGAATTGATGGGACTGCCGCGCGATGCACTCGGCGTAGTGAACCGGGTATCGACTGAGGGTACATGGCTCAAGAGCGCGATAGGAATGAAGGACGATGAGGTGATCGCTGCTCGTTTGCAGCTGATCCGCGGGCTCTCGGACGCCTACAAATCCCCACGCCTGCAATTGCATCGCGAGTTAGCTGAAGCCGCTCACGAAATTTATGCCGGTCATCTGACGGTCGCAGTTGCGAAATTGCTTGAGCTACTAAAGCACTCAAAAGTCCTGCCAGGGCTGTACCGCGACAACCTATCACTGCTGGTTCGCGCGTATGAGAAGGGCAACGATCACGCGGGCGCGTTGCTGTATTTGGGCGAGCTAGTTGAATTCCTCGGCAAGTCTCAAGTGACCGCTGTAGCCCGCCAACTTGAAGTCATCCGCGAACGAATTCAGACGCCGATGCCCGGCAAAGATGACGTCCGCGCGGTGATCATGGCGATCCAGAAAACGCCCAGCGCACACCGGGAAGAAATTGATGTTCCGGAGTCGCTGTATCGGGATGCAATGGAGCGTCTCGCGGTGTCGGCCGAGCTGCGTGAAGACACGCTTGGACGGCATGCTTATCGTGTTGGCCGACTCACGGGTTTGCTCGCTAATTCGCTCGGCTACGGCAACAAATACATGGAGGAGGTTGAGCTCGCTGCGCGTCTCCATGACATCGGCAAATTGGGTATTCCTGATGGCTTGTTGATGAAGCCCGGCAAGCTCACCGATGCCGAGTTCAGCGTGATGCAAAGACACACTACGGTGGGCGCACAGATCCTCAAACAGTGCACGCATCCAGCGTTCCGGTTGGCCGAAGTGATCGCACTGAATCATCACGAAAAATGGGATGGCACAGGTTATCCAAAAGGCCTCAAGGGCGAGGAGATTCCCGAGGTTGCGCGCATCGCGGCGCTCGCCGATGTGTACGACGCGTTGACGCATGTCCGCTCGTACAAACACGCGTGGACACATGCTGAGGCAGTGGTAGAAATCGAGCGCACATCGGGCACGCATTTCGAGCCGCGCATGGTCACGGCGTTCGTCGCGCTAGTGAATCATTTGCGCCGTGCGCACGGTGAGACGTTCGACGATTACCTGTCTGAGGGCGGCAAACATTCCACCTTCATTCAGGCGCGCGACCAGATGCATCAGATGTTGAATGAAATGGAACCGTTGCTTCCGGGTGAACTTTTGTAGCGAGTTTTGGTTGCTGAAACACGCATTTTTGAGCAGCAGCTTTCTGGCTACGAGCACCATTGAGCTGGGGTTTAGGTAGGTATTTTTGACTTTCCGACAATCGCTATTTTGAGCGTGCAGCCCTGATGAAACGGCGCTTTAGCTAAAAAAGCCAATGGAAATTTGTTGTATTTTAACAACATAAAACTGCCGTTTTTGGTCGTTGGCCGCCTTGTTTCGGCAGTTTCCGAATCTGTAATTCGGTCAAATTAATCAATTTCCCCCTCAATCTGTGCGGTCAACGTCGCCGATTGGGTCTCCGCACGTAAACTGGCATCCATTAGGCTCTGATGAGTCTGTTTGTTCAGGTTTTGTTTATGTTTGAGTTCGACACGCTTTCGCTGCATGCAGGTGCCCGGCCCGACCCGACGACCGGCGCGCGGGCGACGCCGATTTACCAATCCTCGTCTTTCGTTTTTGAAGATTCGGATCACGCGGCCGCACTTTTCAACATGGAGCGCGCGGGGCATGTTTACTCGCGCCTCTCGAACCCGACCAACGCCGTTCTCGAGGAACGCATTGCTGCGCTTGAAGGCGGCATTGGCGCGATTGCTGTCGCGTCGGGTCAGGCGGCGCTGCATCTGGCGATCGTCACACTCATGGGCGCTGGCAGTCACATCGTGGCGAGCCGCGCGCTGTACGGTGGCTCGCACAATCTGCTCGACTACACCTTGCCGCGATTTGGCATTGAGACAACGTTCATCGATCCCGGCGATGTTGATGCGTGGCGCTCGGCGGTTCGACCCAACACGCGGCTCTTTTTTGGCGAAACGCTGGGCAATCCGGGTAATTTGCTGATCGACATCGAGCAGGTCGCGGCCATCGCGCATGAAGCGGGCGTTCCGCTGATGCTCGATTCGACGCTGACGACGCCCTACCTCATCCGCCCGTTCGAGCACGGTGCGGACATCGTGTTTCATTCCGCGACCAAGTTTTTGCAGGGCCATGGTGTGGTCATCGGCGGTCTTTTGGTCGATAGCGGACGCTTTGATTGGCTGTCGGAGAAGGCGCGCGAGAAATTCCCGACGTTGTCCGCGCCATATCACGGCTTTCACAACATGGTTTTCGCGGAGGAATCCTCCACTGCGGCCTTCCTGTTGCGCTGTCGTCGCGAAGGGCTGCGTGACTTCGGCGCGTGTATGGCACCGATGACAGCCTGGCAAATTTTGCAGGGCATGGAGACGCTGCCCGTGCGCATGGACCGGCACATCGCCAACACGCGAAAAGTGCTGGAATTTTTGCGGGCGCATTCGTTTATTGGTGCCATCGCGCATCCCGAATTGCCCGAGCATCGTGATCACGAGCTCGCGAAAAAGTATTTCCCGAAAGGCGCGGGTGCGGTGTTCTCGTTCGATCTAAAGGGCACGCGAGCCGACACGGGCGCAAGTCGTGCGCAGGGCAAAGCCTTCATCGACAACCTGCGGCTGTTCTCGCATCTGGCCAACGTCGGTGACGCGAAATCGCTGGTGATTCATCCCGCGAGCACGACGCATTCGCGCATGAGTGTGGACGCGCTCGCTTCAGCGGGCATCACTGAGGGCACGATTCGCCTTTCGATCGGACTTGAAGACGCGAAGGATTTGATTGAGGATCTGGCGCGTGCCTTGAAGGCAGCGGAGAAGGCCGGGGTTGCGAAATGAAACTGACCGTTAGCGGAAAGTTGGCCTTCGCCTACACCGGCACCCGCGTATTCAACGCAGCGCTTCCGACCGCCGTATTCATCCACGGCGCGGCGAATGATCACAGCGTCTGGTCGCTGCAGTCCCGCTACTTCGCGTTTCACGGGTGGAATGTGCTGGCGCTGGATTTGCCGGGACACGGGCAAAGCGAAGGCTCGCCGTGCGCATCAATCGGCGACCTGGCAAACTGGGTGGCAGCGTTTCTGGACGCCGCGAGCGTGAGCGCTGCCGTGGTGGTCGGACACAGCATGGGTTCGCTCACCGCGCTTGAGTTGTCCGCGCGCAGGCCCGATTTGCTGCGCAAACTGGCGCTCGTTGGGATCGCGGTTCCAATGGCGGTTGGCGACGCGCTGCTCGATGCAGCAAGAGACGACGAAGATAAAGCGCGTCGAATGATTATTGAATGGTCGTTCGCTCCATCATCACAGTTGGGGAATAACCACGCCGCGCCAGGCATGTGGTTGCCCGGCAATTCGCTTGCGCTCATGCGGCGAATGGCGAAGGGCGTATTGCACGCCGATCTCGCCGCCTGCAAAGCCTATGCGGAGGGACTGAACGCCGCGAAAGAGATTGCCGTTCCAGCGCTCGTGGTCGTCGGCGCGCGCGACATGATGACGTCGCCGAAGGGCGCGCAGAATGTGATCGCGACGCTGCCGGACGCTCGCGTTGTTACTTTGAAAGACGCTGGTCACAGCATGCTGTCAGAAGCTCCTGGTGAAGTACTGGATGCGCTCTGGAGGTTTGCGAATGTCCGTTAGTCCTTGTCGACGGGGATTCAGTCCGACTCCAACTTTTTGCCATACCGGCGTAGGCCGGTATCCACGCCCCTCGCAGCATCAACCGGTGCTTCGGGCGTGGGCCCCGGCCTGCGCCGGGGTGGCAAATGAATTTGCATTGCCGCAAAGTTCTCCAAATACAGGAAGTGGCGTGGGTGCCCTCCGTTACATGCGTGAGCCAAGCCACTGATGCCACGATTTTTCTGCGCTGAACCGATTCAGCAACAGGTGCAATTTGAACTCGACGCACGCGTCGCGCAACATGTTCGTGTGTTGCGTTTGCGTGAAGGTGAAGCGATCACGCTGTTCGATGGAAGTGGTGGCGAAACGCCGGCAACCCTGACGCGCCTCGACAAACGCAGTGCTGAAGTAACGACGGGCACACACGTAAACATCGAGCGCGAGTCACATCGGCAGATTGTGATTTACGCCGCGCTGATCGCCAACGACCGCATGGACTGGATGATTCAAAAAGCCTGCGAGCTGGGTGTGTCGGCAATTCGTCCCATGTTCACCGAGCGCTCGCAACGCATCCCGGGCGACGTCGCTAAACGGGTTGAACACTGGCGCGGCATTTTGATTGCTGCGTGCGAGCAGTGTGGGCGCAATCGCATTCCCAAAATTGATGCGCCCATCGCGCTTGCCGAGGCGTTGTCGTCGCTCGCCAGTCAATCGAGCGTATTGCTCGACGCGGACGGCGACACCGTTGTCTCGTCAATCAGCGGCGATTCAGTAGCAATATTTGTTGGGCCCGAGGGCGGCTTCGCGCCCGCCGAACTTGAACTGCTGCGAAATCGTTGCGACCACAAATTGCGCATCGGGCGCACTGTTCTACGTGCGGAGACTGCGGCTATCGCAGCGCTGGCGTCACTTGCATCGCTGACGTGATTCGGATCGTTACAGAGACGGCACATTAGAGCGCAAGCTCGCCGTGCGCCAATGCGGCCAAGCCAGCAAGCGTTAGCCACGCATCCCCGGCAGCCTGCCCTTTGCTCTGCGCATCGAGCATCGCGCACGATTTCAAAAGCGGGGCAACCTGTCGCGGATTGATCTGGTTCACCGCGAGCTCCATCGCCTTCTGCCGCTTGCCCCACACCCGCGCATTGCGCAGTGCCTGCATCATCGGAATGCCTTCGCGGCGCGACATGAAAATGCTGCCCAGTGCATGCACGTCTTCCGCCAGCTGCCACGATAATCGCGGCGCCTGTTCGCCCTCTGCTTTCAGACCTGCGAGCACGCGACCGTAGCGGGCAAGATCGCCACGCAGAAACGCTTCGGAAAGCTCGCTCACATCGTAGCGCGCCACGTCGGTCACCGCATCGAGCACCGCCTCCACGGAGAGCTTTCCGGTAGGCGCGAGCAGCGCGAGCTTTTCGATTTCCTGCTTCGCGGCGAGAAGGTTGCCCTCGCAACGCTCGCAGATCAGTTCGATCACTTCACGCGTCGCTTCAAACCCAGCGAGCGTAAGCCGTGACTTCACCCAGCGCGGCAATTGATCGCGATCAACCAGTGGAGCGGCAACGGTCACACCCGCACGATCACACGCCGCGAACCAGGCCGAATCTGTGGCCGTGCGATCAAGCTTCGGCAGGTTCAAAATGAACAACGTATCCGGCGGCGGATCGTTAGCGATGTTTGCAAAAAAAGCGCCAGCGTCGGCGGACGGCTTCGCCGTGTTGATGCTGATTTCAACAATGCGCAGCGTGGCGAACAGCGACAAGTTGTCGCTTGACTGCGTGATCAGGCTCCAGTCGAAATGCGCCTCAACGATGAAGTGCTCACGCTCACTGTAACCCGCCTTGCGTGCCGCAGCGCGGATAGCGTCGGCGGCTTCAATTTTGGTGTGAACTTCTTCGCCGTGGATGACGTAGACGGGCTTCAGTCCATCGGTCAGGCGGTTCGCGAGTTGATCGGGGGAGGCTTGCATTGCGCTTTTTTGTGGGAGCGGTTTTACCGCGATAAATGTGACGGGATCAATCGCGGCGCATTTATCTGAGAAACGCCGTCCCCACAGGCGTTAGATAGGCCTTTTCACCGCCTGCAACCGACGCAAAATCTGCGCTGCCGCATCGAGCTGCATGTCGCGAGTCAGCTGGCGCTCTTCCGCTTCCTTGGCAAGCGCCTGCGATTCCGCGAACGAGAAGTCACGGCGAATCGTGATCTCGCCCGGCTCGCCCCATGCGCGACCTTTCGCATCTACAAATTCGTAGCGAACACGGTATTCGAGTTCAAATTCCCGCGCGCGACCGCCGCCCGAGAGAGAGAGCACACGCTTGTCGAAAAACACCTGTAAAAAGCGTATCGCGAAGTCAGCGTCTTCGATCTTGTCCTTGATCGCCACGCCGTTTGTTGTCAGTCCGAGAATTACGTCAGGCACGACGGGCGCAGTGTTTCCGGACACATTGGCCGTGGCGACACCAAAGAACGCCGGACGCTGCACGTAGACGCTCGCAAACGGGTAGTTGGCGGCACCTTTAAGCTGGAAACCGCACGCGGACAGCATCACAGCGCCCGCCACTGCGGCAACGACCACCGTGACGAGTGACGACCAACGACCGATGCGTTTAGACGACCACATTGACGAGCCTTCCCGGCACAACGATGATCTTCTTCGGTGCGCGGCCTTCGCCGAACTTCGCGACTTCTTCCGTTGCCGCCGCCGCCGCCTCTATGGCAGCCTTGTCCGCGCTGGACGAGACAACCACGACGCCACGGGTCTTGCCGTTGACTTGCAATACGAGTTCGACGCTGTCGCTGACAAGGGCTTTCTCATCCACATCGGCCCAGGCGACGTTCAGCAATTCGCCGCAGCATTCGGCGTAGCCAAGCTCGCCCCACAACGATTCCGTGATGTGCGGGCAGACGGGGTACAGCACGCGCAGCAAAATCGAAAAGCACTCAGCAAGCGCGGGTGGCGTGATGGCGGATGCGTCCGTAGCTTCCATCGCGTTGAGCAACTTCATGCAACCGGAAACCACCGTGTTGTACTGAATGCGCTCGAAGTCGAAGTTGATCTGTTTGAGCGTGGTGTGAATTTCCTTGCGCAACGCTTTGGCTGCGTCGTTGAACCTCGCCTCGTCACGCGGGCCCGCGATGCCTGCACGCAACGCAGTTTCGTTCTTCGCAGCGAAATTCCACACGCGCCGCAAGAATTTCCACGACCCTTCCACCGCCGCATCGTTCCACTCCAGCGTGGCTTCCGGTGGCGCAGTGAACATCATGTAAAGGCGGGCAGTGTCAGCGCCGTAACGTTCAATTAAATCCTGCGGGTCAACGCCGTTGTTCTTGCTCTTCGACATCGTGGTGACGCCGCCGTAGTCGACGGCGCTGCCGTCGGACTTAAGCGTTGCTCCGGTCACGCGACCGTCAGCACCGAATGAATTTTCAACGTCAGTCGGCCAGAAATATTCAATGCCGCCTTTCGCGTTTTTGCGCGAGTACACATGGTTCAGCACCATGCCCTGGCAGAGCAACTTGGTGAACGGCTCGCTGAATTTAACGAGCCCCATGTCACGCATGACCTTCGTCCAGAAACGCGCATAGAGCAGGTGAAGAATCGCATGCTCGATACCACCGATGTATTGATCCATCGGCATCCAGTAATCGTTCCTCTCATCCACCATCGCACTGGTGTTACCCGGCGAGGTGTAGCGCATGAAGTACCACGACGAGTCAACGAATGTGTCCAGCGTGTCGGTCTCGCGGCGCGCCGCTTTGCCGCACACGGGGCAGGTCGCGCCCTTGTGGAAACCTTCATGCTTGTGCAACGGATTGCCGGAGCCGTCCGGGATACAGTCTTCCGGAAGCACGACAGGCAACTGGTCGTAAGGCACGGGCTGCGCGCCGTGCTCGTCGCAATGAACGATTGGGATGGGCGTACCCCAATAGCGCTGACGCGAAACGCCCCAGTCGCGGAGGCGCCAGGTGGTTTTCTTTTCGCCGAGGTTTTTGGCGGCGAGCGTGTTAGCAACCCAGTCGATGGCAGCTTCGTACGAGGCTCCGTCGAGAGCATATCCGCTGTTAACACACACACCGCTTTTCTCGCCGTACCAAGGCTGCCAAGTAAGCGCGGAAAAATCGTCACCCCACTCGAGCGATGGTTTGCTGGGTAGGGACTGCGTGGGATGCGCGAAAGTTCGGTTGCGAGCCACAACCTGCTTAATCGCCAACCCATACTTCTTCGCAAATTCAAAATCCCGCTCATCATGCGCGGGCACGCCCATTACGGCTCCATCGCCATAGCTAATAAGCACGTAATTGCCGACCCAAACTTCTACCGTCCCGCCGGTCAATGGATGCGTAACGAACAACCCCGTCGCGACACCTTCCTTCTCTTTGGTCGCCAGCTCAAGCTCAGTCGTCCCGCCCGCCTTCAACGCTTCAATCTTCGCAGCCAACGCATGATCACGTTCGCCCGCGCGCACCGCGAGCGGATGCTCCGGCGCGACCGCCACAAACGTCACGCCCATGATGGTGTCGGCACGCGTGGTGAACACGTACATCTTGCCGTCTTGAATCAGTTTTCCGCTCGCGTTGGTGATGTCATGCGGGAATGCGAAGCGCACGCCCTCGCTCTTGCCGATCCAGTTTTCCTGCATCGCGCGCACGCGATCCGGCCAGCCCTTGAGGTAGTCCGGACTGTCGGGGTTGGCTACCGGGTCGAGTAACTCTTGCGCGTAATCGGTAATTTTTAAGTAGTAGCCGGGGATTTCCCGTTTTTCCACGACCGCACCCGTACGCCAGCCGCGCCCGTCAATCACCTGCTCGTTCGCGAGCACCGTTTGATCCACCGGGTCCCAGTTGACGATCTGGGTTTTGCGGTACGCGATGCCTTTTTCGAGCATCTTCAAAAACAGCCACTGATTCCACTTGTAGTAATCGGGATTGCACGCAGCCATCTCGCGCGACCAGTCGATGGCGAGGCCCATGGACTGCATCTGTTTCTTCATGTACGCGATGTTCTCAAACGTCCACTTCGCCGGTGGCACGTTGTTTTTCATCGCTGCGTTTTCGGCGGGTAGGCCGAACGCATCCCAACCCATCGGTTGCAGCACGTTGTAGCCGCGCATGCGAAGCTGGCGGTACATCATGTCGTTGATCGTGTAATTGCGCACATGGCCCATGTGCAACTTGCCGGACGGATACGGCAGCATCGAGCAGGCGTAGTATTTGCCCTTCGGAAAGCGCGGGTCGTTTTCGACGACGGTGTAAGCGTTGGTCGACGACCAATGGGATTGCGCGGCGGCTTCAACGGCCTTGTGGTTGTACGTGGATTCCATGTCTCGATCTGGGCGAAGCCAGTGGGCTGCGCACTAAAATTGCTGGGTAAGCCTTGAAGCTTGCAAGGCCTTGAATTGTAAGGTTCTGCCGCGCGCATGGTGGGAACCAAAGATACGCTCGCCGCTCTCACGTTACAACGCTCCGTCGTTCCCGCGAACGCGGGAATCCAGACCCAACCAAATCCGCTCAGCTATGACGTCCCAACTTCCAGATTTGACCTTCGGTCGCGCACGCCGCTGGATTCCCGCCTTCGCGGGAATGACGACGTGGGCTGTGGCGGCTTCGCTTCTGGTTGTCGGATCGCTGCATGCTGCGCCCGTCAAGACCGAGCACGCCGAAGTTGAATTGATCGCCGAGAAGACAGCACTGGTTGTCGGCGAAAGGAACGTTGTCGGCCTGTCGATCAAGCATGCGCCGCATTGGCACACGTACTGGAAGAATCCCGGCGACTCCGGCTATCCCACCAAAATTACTTGGGATGTGCCGTCGGGGTACGGCGTCGGTGAATTTGACTGGCCGACTCCGAAACGCCTTGCGACGGGGCCCATCGTTAACTTCGGCTATGAAGGCGAAGTGCTGTTGCCGGTCACGATCAGCGTGCCGCTGTCCGCCAAAGTCGGCGAGACTGTCACGCTCAAAGGCAAGGCGGAATGGCTGGTCTGCAAGGATGTGTGCATTCCGGAAGAGGGCGAGGTATCGGTGAGTTTGCCGGTAGCCAAGGACAACGCGGAGTCCGGCGCGGCCAATCGTTTCGTTGCTGCCCGAGCTGCGACGCCCGGCGACGCGAGCGCGTGGAAGGCGACGTTGTACGCAACTGCGAACCCCGCGCGTGACGCATGGCTTGATTTGGTCGCCCCGGCTGGTGCAGCGGCGCTTACCGCGCTTGACGTGTTTCCGGTGACCGAGCAGGTCAACGACCCATCGGTGCAACAGGTGTATCGCACAGCGCAGGGCTACGCGGTCAAGTTGAAATTGGTCGATGGCGTCAAGCTGCCTGAGCGAATGCCTATCGTGCTGGCGGCGTCCGGCCCGGTTGGCGCGAAGGGCGAGGTCGCGGGCAATACGCTGGCGACGGTCAGCAATACGGCGTTTGTATTGCCTGCTGGCGCGACTGCGCTGGGCGGTGCAGCTGCCAGCGCGGACCCGTCATCCAACGCGCTCACGTTCTGGTCGGCCCTGTTGCTCGCCTTCCTCGGCGGCATGGTGTTGAACCTGATGCCCTGTGTGTTTCCCGTGTTGTCGCTGAAAATTCTTTCGTTCGCGCAGCATTCCGGTAAAGCGGCAGAAAGCCGAAATGCCATGCGCCAACACGGCGTGTACTACGCCATCGGCGTCGTGCTTTCCTTCCTCGCACTCGCAGGCGTGATGCTCGCGCTGAAAAGCGCTGGAAGCGCCATTGGATGGGGCTTCCAGCTTCAGAACCCCGGCGTGGTGTGGGTGCTGGCGGTGATCTTTTTCCTGATCGGGCTCAATCTGATGGGGGCGTTTGAGGTGGGCCAACTTGCGCCATCGTCGCTGCTGTCGATGCAGGCCAAACATCCCGGTGTCGATGCGTTTTTCTCGGGCGTGCTGGCGGTGATTGCGGCGAGCCCGTGCACCGCGCCGTTCATGGGCGCAGCGCTTGGCTTTGCGCTCACGCAGAGCGCGGCTGCGGCGCTGGCCGTGTTTGCGGCGCTGGGTATTGGCATGGCGCTGCCGTATGTGCTTCTCGCGTGGTTTCCGAAGTGGCTGGATAAACTGCCGCGTCCGGGGCAGTGGATGATTACGTTCAAGCAGTTGCTGGCGTTTCCGATGT
>JANXUB010000181.1 GCA_025352105.1 Burkholderiales bacterium
ATGGATTTGTCGATCTCGTCGATGGCGGTTTGGAAGCGGCGTGAGGCGAGGTCGAAGTTCTTGGCGAAGGCGCTTTTGAAGTCATCGAGTTCTTCCTCGAAATTCGTGATGTCGATGTTCTGCGCGTGGACGAGGGCGAGTTCGGTTTTGTACTTGACCGCGTTCATCGCGGCGTTGCGCAGCAGGGTGATGATGGGGATGAAGAACTGCGGGCGGATGACGTACATCTTCGGGTAGCGGTGGAAGACGTCGACGATGCCGGTGTTGTAGAGCTCGCTGTCGGGTTCGAGCAGTGAGACGAGCACGGCGTATTCGCAGCCCTTCTCAACGCGGTCTTTGTCGAGCTCTTTGAGGAAGTCTTCGTTGCGTGCTTTGGTGGCGGTGGTGTCGCTCTCGTTCTTCATCTCGAACATGATGGAGACGATTTCGGTGTCGGCTTCGTCCTTGTCGCGGAAGAGGTAGTCGCCCTTGCTGCCGCTCTTGGCGTCGTTGTCTTTCTCGAAGTAGGCGCGCGGGAAGGCGGTGGCGCGGATGCGGTTGAATTCGGTTTCGCAGTGCTGCTCCAGCGTTTCGCCCACCATCTTGGTGGAGAGACGCGCCTTCATGTCGCGCAGGCGTTCGATGGCGTCGTCGCGATCCTTGAGCTGGGTCTCGTATTTATCTTTGAGCGATGTTTCGGCAAGCTGCTTTTCGAGTGCGGCGCGCGCGAGGTTGTTCTTGAGCGCCTCGCGCTCTTTCTCTACCGCGCTGAGCGCCTCGGCGAGCGTGAGTTTTTGGGTTAGCGCGGCAGTATCGAGTTGGGACTTAAGGGCCTGAATCTCGGCGTCCTTACTGGCGGCGCTTTTCTGCAGCTCGGCGAGCATTTTTGCCTCGGCAAGGTGGGCGGCGGCGTCTTTGTCCCGCTGCGCCTGGGCAAGTTGGTTGGCAAGTGAGTCGCGCTGTTTCTCGACTGCGCTCAGGGCTTCGGTGACGGCGAGTTTGCGGGCGACCTCTCCCGCATCAAGCTTGGCCTTGAGGGTCTGGATTTCGCTGTCTTTGGCGGCAGCCGTTTTCTGCTGTTCGCCCGCCAGTTTCGCCTCGGCGAGTTCGATGGCCTTGAGCTTGTCCTGCTCGGCGAGCACCAGCCGATCATGCAGCTGCTTGTCGAAGTCGGCATCGCGCACCTGCTTGAGGATGTCAGCGTAACCGGCCTCATCAATCTTGAAAGCTTTGTGGCAGTGTGGGCAGATGATTTCGTGCATGTGTTCACTCGTCCTGAATCCTCAGTAGCTTAACGCCTCGTGTAGTGCAACCGACGGGAAATCAGGAACAACATGGGAATCAAAGGGCCAAGCTCGAATTTCGCACCGCGAATCTGCAACTCACACGCTTCTCCCGCGATTCGTCGCGTGACCCTACGCAGCGTGTTTGCCAATGAATACAGTTCACTCCATCGCAACAACGCGATTTTTTTTGAACCGAATGGAGCACACCATGAGCCGCACTTTTCAAATCCTCTCCCGCACCGAATCGGCCGTGACGGCAGCCGGTGCGAGCCTGTTGTCCGTGATCACGGTGGGGGCCGTGCTGGCGATGTTCGGCTCGGTCACGCCGGATGTGTCGACCACGCAGCCGATCGTGCTGGAGCGTGTGACCATCGTTGGGGTGAAGGCGGTTTAACGCTGCATCTCGCAAGCCTTTGCCGCGTTGGCGCGCGGTCAGAGGCGGCTTCAAATTTTCGAGGCTATAGTCGGCCACTTCGCATCGCCGTCACCTTACACTTGCCGTAACAGCGTTTCAACGACGTGCTGTCCTATATTTTCGGGTTCGATGGAACCAAAACCTGCGCTGATTCTTGCAAGGAAACAATCATGACAAAACCTCTCGCAATCGCCGCCGATCACGCGGGCCTGGAGCTTAAAACTGCTTTGGCTGCGGAGCTCGAAAAACGCGGCCTCACCGTGCGCGATTTCGGCACCACCACCAGCGCATCCTGTGACTATCCCGACTTCGCGCATGCGGTGGGGCGTGCCATTGAAGGCGGCGAAATCGAGCACGCTATCCTCGTGTGCGGGACCGGCGTCGGGATGTCGATCTCGGCCAATCGACATGCAGCCGTGCGCGCTGTGGTGTGCAGCGAGCCCTTAAGCGCGCGAATGGCTCGCCAGCACAACGACGCCAACGTGCTTTGCATCGGGGGGCGAGTCGTAGGCGTGGGCACGGCCATCGACATCGTTGACGCGTTCCTAGGCGCTTCATTTGAAGGCGGACGGCATGCAGCGCGGGTTGCGAAAATCAATCTGGCGTAGATTTGCGGGTACACGTCGAATGAAGCACGCATCAATCGCCACGTTATCGCAAACATGATCACCGTTTACGGCGAAGGCAGAGGGTTCCGCGTTGTCTGGCTGCTGGAGGAGATGGGGCTCCCGTACAAGCTCCGGCCAGTGGACTTGATGGCTGGCGTCAAGAACGACCCAGAGTTTCTGTCCATCAACCCCGGCGGATTCATCCCGGCAATTGTCGACGCCGACGTTACGATGGTCGAGTCCATCGCGATCATGCAGTACCTGATGGCCCGCTACGGACCAACGCCGCTAGCACCGGCCCCGCACGATCCCGCCTTCCCCGGCTACCTTCAATTCCTGCACCTCGGCGAAGCGGGCCTCGCTGCCTCAATCTATTTCGTACTCGGAGCGCGCCACTTCGCGCCCGAAGCTGAGCGAAGTAACTGGAGCGCCCGTCAGGCACTGGATGTTTATGAAACGCGGCTGAGGCTCGTGACGCGGCAGCTCGCGTGCACGCCCTACCTTGCCGGTGGCGCATTCACTGCTGCGGACATTTCGGTGACTTACGCGCTGGAGTTGGCGCAAAGATCGGGCAGCGCCACGTTGGGCGAGGTGGAGCAGGCTTATGTGGATCGCACTACCGCACGAGAGGGTTACAAGCGGGCGATGGATGCGTGTCATGACACTAGGGCTTGGGTGGCCAAAATCGGGGGGCGATGATTGGTCGACGTGCAAGAGATCGCAGAACGATGGCTCCGAAAGGATCTGAATTCGCCGCACGTCGAATTACTACATGCAACAAGTAACCATCCCCCGGCAAAGCCGGGGGCTTTCAATACTGTGAGCCGCTCAAAGCGGCTAAACGGGGTCGCTCACGCGGCCCCAACTTTTGGTGTCACCCTTCGGTGACTGACTACTTCCACAGCCCAAGCTGCTCCAAC
>JANXUB010000189.1 GCA_025352105.1 Burkholderiales bacterium
CTATCTTGCTGAATTTGCTTACCGTTTCAACCGCCGCTACGACCTGCCCGCCATCGTCCCGCGTCTGATTCATGCAATGCTTCACACTTCACCCCTGCCTCGACGTGTAATCTGCCTGTCTGAGGCACGTAACTAATCAGGTGGCGTATTGACATTTGCCAACCCAACCGTACTTCGAACGCAGTCAGCCAAAACGTGCTCGTAGCCAACGTGTAGCCACTTTGCTACGCCGTTCGATCCTGACACGAGATAGGTCGTTGCGGCCTTGGCTAGGGTTCAGACAAACCTTACACTGCTGCGCAGTTGTGCACGCACCCGCGTCCTGTCATTCGCCCGAGAATCAATGTCCTCCGCCACCACAGCACCCGCAGCCTTGCCACCGACGCCCGTCTATGACGCCGCCGCCATGCGCTATCAGGCCGATCCGCTGGCGGACGCGACGATTGCGGCCATTGTCGGCACTTGGGAGTTGCCTGCTGGCGAAACCAACCTTCCCACGCTGCTGGCGCTGAATGCAGATCGCCTGCGCAATCTGCAAACGACGACCACGCTTTTGAGTTCGTGGACCAGCAATGCCGCTCTGCAAAACTGGTCACCGCCCGAATCAGCGCCGCCACACCTCGTCGCGGCGGTGCGCCAGTACATCGCTGCCGGTCAGGCGCTGCCCAGCTGGGCTGACCCGGTCAAGATTGCACGCGGCGAGAACGTATTCACCGCACACGGCCCGCTGTCGGTGATGTCGCTCTTTTGTGCGAGCCTGCCGGACTGCTACATCCAGCCAAAAGCATCTGCCGTGTTGCAGATTTCTGGCCAGCTCACGACGAACGCGGATTACCGCATCCGCTCGACCGCAGCGATGGTGTTCCCCGTCATGCTGCGCGGCGGCCTGACTACACCAGACGGCCTTGGCGTGGCGCAAACGCTAAAAGTGCGCCTCATCCACGCCACGATTCGCAACCTGATTCTGCACGGCGCACCGGAAGCGATGGTTAACGTCGTGGTGTTGCCGCTCGATAATCCGAAACCTGCGCCAGCGCCCCTTACTGCTGGCAGTACGGGCGTCGCCGTCGCAGCGATGCAATCCATGCACAGCGCTTTTCTGGCCAACGGCTGGAACGTTGCTCGCGACGGCCTGCCGAACAATCAGGAGCAGCTGGTGTTCACGCTGCTGACGTTTCATTACGTCTTCCTGCGAGCCATGAGAACGCTTGGCATCCCCCTTCGCAGCGAGGACGAAGAGGCGTATCTGCACTGCTGGAACGTGGTCGGTTATGTGCTCGGCATTGAGCAGAAGTGGATGCCTTTCAGCTACGCCGAAGCCGAGCGGTTGTTCAACGACATTCAGACCCAATGCCTCGCCGATCACCTTTATCCGGGTGGCACCGACGCGCGTCCAGCGCTGGCGGGCGCGCTCATCGACTACATGAGCGCATCGATCCCGTTTAAGCTGCTGAAACCGTTTCCGTCGTTGTTCACGCGCTATTTGTGCGGCGGCACGGTTGCCGATGTGTTGGGTGTCAGCAGCAAGCAGTCCTTTGTATCCCGCATCCTGTTTGCCGTGCTGATGGGGGTTTGCCGCGTCATCGACACCGTTGTGCGTCTTGTCGTGCCACAGTTTTCGCTGGCGCGCATGCTGTCGCGTGTGGTCGGTTATCACCTGCTGACGAGCTTCCTGATGGATCAGACGCGTCCGCTGAAACTGCCAACGCATCTGCTCACGCAAATACACGCGACGGTTGGTACTTGGGACGACGATGAAAACGCGCCGGGCTGGCTCAACCGCATTGAGGATCGCATGACCGTGCGCGGCCCATGGAGCGGCTATGCCCGCTAGTTGCACCAGTTTCTGGCGCTGGCTCGGGGTACTGTTCGTCGCTGTATCGCAGTGGGCAGGGATAGCCTGCGCGGCCACCTCCGAACCCGCATCGCGACTGGTGCTCCAGCCTGCGACCGCCGTGCATGAAGCGTGGCCGTACGTCACCATCTTCGCTGAAAAGCAGAAGCCGTTGACCCTCGCCGATGCGCAGGCCGCAGCCGTTGAGTTCGAGCGTCCGCAAACCAGCTATGCCACGCTCGGCGTGCGCCCGCAGCCCATGTGGCTGCGCGTGCCGTTTCGCGTTGAAGGTTCAGGCCTTCAGCAGTGGGTGATGAACATCGATTACCCGCCGCTCAATCGCATCGACGCTTACGTCACCCAAGGCGAACGCACGCTACAGGAGGCCGCACTCGGCAGCCTGCGCAGCTTCGCAACGAGACCGCTGCTCGCCCGCTCGCACGCGATGCCGCTAGAGCTTCCGCCGGGTGACTACGATCTGATGCTGCGCGTGGAGACTCGGGGCGCGATGATCTTGCCGGTCGAGTTCATGCAGCCCAGCGCCTTCCATCGTGCCAGCTTGGCCGAACAGATGTTGCGTGGTGTTCAGGTCGGGCTTTTCCTTTGCATGTTGATGTATAGCCTTGCGCAGTGGATCGGCACACGAGAGTGGCTGTTTCTCAAATACGCGCTACTGGTTTCGGGTTCGTTCATGTTTGCGCTGTTGCTGTCGGGTGTCGGTGCGCAATGGGTGTGGCGCGACACCTTCTGGTTTGAGCGACACATGGCGGGAATAGGTTCGCTGGTGGCCGTGGCGGGTACGTTCCTGTTTCTGGGTGACGTTTTGCGCAGGCAATATTCAACCGCCTCGGGAGTGCCTGCAGATCGCTTTCCACTGGTCATGCACAGCGGTGCCGCGCTGTGTGGCGTGCTGCTGGTGATTTATTGTCTGGACTTGTTCAACACGGGGCTGCTAACGGCATTCATCGTGCTGCTCGGGCCGCTACCGCTGCTTCTGAGCCTGCCCCGATTTGTGTCCAAGGTGGCCAAGGGTGACGCCATTGGCCGCTACCTGCTGCTCGCGTTTGCGTTTTATGTCACCACCGTCGTGGTCACCACCACCACCATCCGCGGCAAGTTGCCCGCCAATGTGTGGACGCTGCACTCACTGACCTTCGGCGAGATGTGTCACATCCTCGCCTTCACGCTGGTGCTGATTTCGCGTGCTCGCGAGCTGCGACTATCGAGCGAATATGCGCGCACCGAGCACGAGGTGATGCGCTCGATGGCGTACGCCGATCCGCTCACCAGCCTGCCCAATCGCCGCAGCCTGACCGACGCCATGACGCTCGCGCTGATGGGCGCTACGCCACAACATCTGCTGGCGGTTTATCTGATTGATCTCGATGAGTTCAAGCAGGTCAACGACCGCCATGGCCACGAAATTGGCGACCAGTTGCTGGTGGAAGTGGCGAACCGTCTGCGCGCTGGTGCCCGCCACGGCGACATCGTGGCGCGACTAGGTGGTGACGAATTTGTGGTGCTCGCTGACGGTCTGCGCGATCCGGATCAGGCGAAAGACATTGGCAACCACCTGCTCACGCTGTTTGATGCGCCGTTCAAGCTAACGGGTGCGGACATGCAAGTCGGGCTCACCATCGGCTACGCCATCGCTCCCGCAGCAGGCCGCGACACGGCCACCGTGCTGCGACTGGCCGATGGCGCGATGTATCAGGGCAAAAAAGGTGGCAAGGGGCGTTTGCAGCAGGCGTGACCTTGACGATGTAATGTGCACGCCCGTCTCGCAATGCGCTACAAAACTCTCCGCCTACATGCCGCGAAATGCCGCCTGATACGGCTGTGCCACTTGCAACGCGCTGGCGTGATCACGCAAACGCACCTGCATGCCGCGCAGGCTGTGACGTTCAACGACGTCAATAAAATTCACGTTGATCAGCGTGCCGCGATGAATCTGCATGAACTGTTGCGGGTCAAGTTCTTCAAGCAATGATTTGACCGATTTGCGGATGAAGGCTTCGCGGTCTTTGGTGACGACGCGGGTGTATTTGCTGTCCGATTGAAAGAACAGCACTTCGTTGATGGTGAGGAAAACTACGCGGTCGCCTTGGGTGGCCTGAATCCAGCGCAACGGTTGCGCGGGGTTGGCTGCGGGCGGAGCGGATGCGCGAGCGTGGTTGGTTGCCAGCTCAGCTGTGCCCTCCCGCATCATCAACTTTTCCTGAACCCGCGTGATCGCCTTGGCGAGTCGCGCTGCAGTGATCGGTTTGACGACGTAGTCCACGGCACCGACATCAAACGCTGTCACCGCGAAGTCGTCGAACGCCGTAATGAACACCGTCGCGCAACGCGCTGCGCCCTGCCCTACGGCCTGCAGCACCTCAACGCCACTGAGCCCCGGCATCTTGACGTCAAGAAACAACACATCCGGCTCGTACGCGCGAATTGCGACGAGTGCGGCCACGCCGTCATGCGCAGACGCAACGATGTTTAACTCGGGCCACAACTCGGCGAGCATCGAGGTGAGCTGCGCGCGAATGTGCGGCTCATCTTCGGCGATGACAGCGGTGGTCATGGCTGATTTTTCATGTAGAAATCGGCAGCGTCAGCGTTGAAGCCACGCCACCCGCCGCCTGCGGTTCGACGCTCACGTTTGCGTCGTCTTTGAACAACGCGGCGAGTCGCTCGCGCACATTGGCGATGCCGATGCCGCTGCCTGCGTCATGCGTGAAACCAGCGCCATCGTCGGTCACTCGAAACGTCAACGCGCCGATTTCTGCACTTACTTCAATCTGTATATGCACCGCGCCAGGCTTGGGTTCGACACCATGCTTCACCGCATTCTCGACGAGCGGCAGAAGCAGCATCGGCGGCATCGCGTGCGTGGCTAAAGTCTCATCGCATGTCACGCGCACATGCAAACGCTCCCCAAAGCGCAGTTGCGCAATCGCAAGGTAAGCACGCGCCAGATCAAGTTCTGCGCCAACGGTGGATTCGCCGCCGCGCATGCTCGGCAGCGCGAGCTTCAGATAATCGATCAAGTGCATGAGCATCGCATCAGCCGTGCCCGGCGCGAGCTTGACCATCGATTGCACGTTGGCGAGTGCGTTGTAGAGAAAGTGTGGTTCGATCTGCGCTTGCAATGTTTTGAGCTCGCTAAGCGCGAGGGAGCGTTCGAGGGAGGTGACGCGCAGGCGCTCGGCGTTGCGTCGCGCAGTGCGCGCCGACTCGGCGTGTTGCAATCTCGTGATGACTTCAGGCATCAGCACGAAGGCAGCGGCGAACAAGCAGTGAACCAGCACAAACGGCGACGCACCCGCGATCACAATATCAGCGTCAGGAGCGATTTGCAGCCACGCAGCGAAGACCAGACGGCTCAGCGCGTATGCGAGCAACGCGAAGGTCACAAGTTCAATGACGGGCGCTCGCAAGCGATGCCGCCGCGGCGCATCTTCCGCTACGTGTGATCGGTACAAACGGCTGCGCAACATGAGGCATAGCACAGCGACAACCGCCGAAACCGCGACCAGTGAAGCGAACAGTAGCAACGCCTTTTGTCCGACAAACGCCAAAAATGCGAAAGCACAGGCCAGCTCAAGCAGCAGCGCGTAAATCCAGCGCTGCGGCCATGCGGTCGGTGCTTCCGGTGCGTCGGCCAGAGGCAAGTTGAGCGCTGCTTGCGGCACGTTACTGCCTGAAGTCGAGGTTCATCGGTTTTGCTGGCATCGGCAAAACTTGGGACGGCGGGGCAGTGCTGGGCGTGCTGCTTGGAACGGCAATGATCTCCACGTCGGTCATGGCAAATTCTCCTTTGCCTTGCATCATGGCTCCAAAACTGATGACGTGCGCATTAGCGGCGACAGGAAGCACGACCTCAACGCGCGCCCAGTTTGTAGTGCCCTTGATCGGTCTGGCATCCATGTTGTCAAAGGCAATGACCTTGCGATTTTCGTCGTCGACGCGCATCCACAACTGCCCAGAGCCGGTCACGTCCCGGGCCTTCACACTCGCGCTAAAGCGTACCGACTGACCGCGATAATCGGAAGCCAGAAATTGTTGCATCAAGGTGCCAAACTTGTTCGCATCGGCGTCGACCTTAGACTTCAACACCACCGATAAATTTGTCTTCCCGACCGTTGCCGGTTGCACCCTCATCTCGTACTGCTCCGGAGCGCTGCCGGTTTTTATCCAGCCTTGCGGCAAGTTTCGCGAAACATTCGTCGCCTGCGCGTAAGCCAGCGAAATCAGCGCGGCGGTGATGATCGCGGCGAACGCAATCCAGTAACTTTTCATGGTCGTCTCCTTGCGGGGAGTTTACGGAGATGTGATTCAAATTGAGTCTGACAGCGATTGACAGGGTCGCGCGACTTGACCGGGCGATTGCGCGACGAAGGCTGTGTTTTGGGGATTAGCGGGAAGCGTTACGTCGCAATTTTTAGCGAAAGCAGCTTTTTCCTGAAAGCGCCATTCCATTGATGCTTGATAACGACTTCGCCTTTACGCATTGATCCCAATAACAATGGCGCTTTCACGTAAAGCCAAATGACGTTATTCACCCCACTACACATCTGAAATCGCGCTAACAAAAACAACCAACGTAGCGCGATAATAGGTACTCGAATTTTGAGGAGTGCTCCATGCCCAAATTAAACGTCAACGGCAAGATGCTGGATTACGCTGCCGACGACGGCACACCGCTGTTGTGGGTGCTGCGCGAACAACTGGGCCTCACTGGCACCAAGTACGGTTGCGGCATCGCGCAATGCGGTGCCTGTACCGTGCACATCGACGGCGTCGCTGTGCGCTCATGCGTAATGCCTGCGTCCATCATGACCGAAAAGCAGATGATCACCACCATTGAGGGCGTCTCCGCTGATGGCTCGCATCCGGTGCAACGCGCATGGCAAGCGCTCGACGTGCCGCAGTGCGGCTTCTGCCAGTCCGGCATGATCATGGCAGCGACATCGTTGCTCAAAGAGAAACCGAATCCAACCGACAAGGACATTGACGAGGCGATGACCAACATCTGCCGCTGCGGTACCTACAACCGTGTGCGAACAGCGATCCACACCGCAGCAAAAGAAATGGCGGCGGCTAAATCGGGCGCAGCGCCGAAAAAAGTGGCGGAGTTGGGCAAGTCAGTTTTGAACATTGAACACGTCGCTGGGGGGCAAGCATGAGCAGCGCAACGACAACATCACGCCGCACCTTCCTGAAAGGCAGCGCCGCAACCACCGCCGGTCTCGTGATCGGCTTTCATGTTCCGTTCCTGAGCAAACAGGCTATCGCGCAAGGACTGGCCACCTCCATTGCACCAGAAGTCAACGCATGGGTTGTGGTGCAACCCGACGACAAGATTGTCATCCGCGTTGCCCGCTCAGAGATGGGCCAAGGCACGCTGACCGGTCTTGCGCAAATGGTTAGCGAGGAGCTGGAATGCGATTGGGCAAAAGTCACTACTGAGTACCCGACGCCGGGCCAGAACCTCGCCCGTCAACGCGTCTGGGGCAACTTCGGTACCGGTGGCAGCCAGGGTATTCGCGGCTCTCAGGACTATGTACGCAAAGGCGGAGCCGCCGCGCGCATGGTGTTGATTCAGGCCGCCGCAGACGAATGGAAAGTGCCCGTCGCCGAATGCGCGGTCTCCAAAGGCGTGATCACCCACGGCCCGTCGAAGCGGACAACCACCTACGGCAAGGTCGCCAACGCCGCGGCAAAGCTCGCCCCACCCAAGGATGTTCCGCTGAAAGACCCGAAAGACTGGAAGGTCATCGGCAAGCGCCTCGCCCGTCTGGACACGGTTGACAAGACAACGGGCAAGCAGATTTACGGCATGGATCTGAAACTGCCGGGCATGCTGAACGCTGCGGTGAAAGACAGCCCCGTGTTTGGTGGCAAAGTGAAGAGCGTTGATGATGCAGGAGTGCTTAAGCGCCCCGGCGTCGTCAAGGTGCTGCGCGTCGGGGATAGCGCGGTCGCAGTCGTTGCCGATACCTGGTGGCGCGCAAAGACAGCGCTTGACGCGTTGAAAATTGAATGGGATGAAGGCCCTAACGCCAAAGTGTCGAGCGCAAGCTTCGGCGAGACGCTGAAGGCTGGCCTTGATGCGAAAGACGCCGTCGTCGGCAACAGTGTCGGCGATGCGCCCGCTGCGATCGCCAGCGCGGCTCGAAAGATTGAAGCGGTGTATTCGTACCCACATCAAAACCATGCCTGCATGGAAGTCATGAACGCAACCGTAAAGTGGACGCCGGAAAAATGCGAGGTGTGGGTACCGACGCAAAACGGCGAGGCGGCGCATGCCGCTGCAACGGATGCCGCCGGCTTGCCCGCTGCGCAATGCGAGGTTTACAAGATTCACCTCGGTGGCGGCTTTGGACGCCGTGGCGCAACGGACTATGTGCGTCAAGCAGTGAACATCGCCAAACAAATGCCGGGCACGCCGATCAAGATGATCTGGTCGCGCGAAGAAGACATGGCGCAGGGCCGCTTCCACCCCGTGACCCAGTGCAAACTCGTTGCGGGGCTCGATGACAAGGGCGAAATTACTGGCCTGCACATGCGCATCTCCGGGCAGTCGATTCTGGCTGGCGTTGCGCCGCAGAACATTCGCGACGGAAAAGATCCGGTCGTGTTTCAGGGTCTGAATCCACCGGGACCGGAGGCCTCGATTGGCTACACCTTCCCGACGCTTTTGGTCGATCACGCGATGCGCAATCCAACTACGCCGGTTGGTTTCTGGCGTGGCGTGAACCTGAATCAGAACACGATTTATCTCGAAAGCTTCATCGATGAAATAGCGGCAGCGACAAAGCAGGAGCCTCTCGCGCTGCGTCGCAAGCTCATGAAGAATCACCCGAAGCACCTCGCGGTATTGAATGCCGTCGCCGAGAAAATTGGCTACGACAAACCGGCACCTGCGGGCGTGTTCCGTGGACTCGCGCAGACGATGGGCTTTGGCTCGTACGTGGCAGCTTGCGCGGAGATATCGATCAGCAAAGAAGGCGCGCTGAAAATTCATCGCATCGTTGCCGCCACCGATTGCGGCAACGCGGTGAACCCGCAGCAGATCGAAGCGCAGGTCGAGGGCTCGTTTGTTTACGGCCTGTCCGCCGCGCTGTATCAGGAATGCACGGTCAAGGATGGGCGCATTGAGCAGACCAACTTTGCAGATTACCCGACGCTCAAGCTCGCGGAGATGCCGAAAGTCGAGACAGTTATCGTGGCATCCGGCGGGTTCTGGGGCGGCGTTGGCGAACCAACCATTGCGGTTGCTGCACCGGCGGTGCTCAATGCGATCTTCGCGGCTACCGGCAAACGTATCCGTGATTTGCCGCTTTCGAAGCACAGCCTGAAGGCGTAGCGACGCGTGATTGGCAAGCAGGCGTTGGTGTGTGCGACGGTGTTGTTTGCTGCGGCAACGACGGCTGCTACGTCTGCGATTTGTGCGCCGTTAGCTGCTTTTGATGTCGTCGACGGCGGCATTCCGGTCGCGTTAACGAACGCGCCGGGCGACGCTGTTAACGGCCGCTCCATTGTCGGTAATCGGCAGATCGGCATGTGCCTGCTCTGCCATCAAGCG
>JANXUB010000025.1 GCA_025352105.1 Burkholderiales bacterium
CGTACCATCGGGCCGAGCGGTTCTTTGGAGATGAGCGTCGGCAAGATCACGTGATCTTTCGGGTTCTTGGCTTCCTTGTTGCGCACGGAGGCGAGGCCCGATGCATCCGTGGTGTAGCCAACGCAGCGCCCGCCGAAATAGGCGCCAACCAGCGCGTCGAGCGATTCGAACACAACGGGTCGGAAACCCAAGTTGTTGGCGCGCGAAAAGTCCGCGAGGTTCTTCTCGGTCGTGGAGCCTGAGAGCACGCAAATGGTTTGACCTTTGAGTTGACGAACGTCCTTGATGTTTGATTTGGCAGGCACCATGAAGCCCTGACCGTCGTAGTAGAGCGGCGAGGTGATATGCAGGCCGAGCGAGGCGTCGCGCGTGAGCGTGAACGTGGTGTTGCGCGAGAGCACATCAATCTCGCCCGATTGCAGCGCTGGAAGGCGTTGCTGCGAGTTAAGCGGCACCCATTTAACTTTGCTCGCGTCGTTCAGGATGACGGCAGCGAGCGCCTTGCAGAAATCGGCGTCAAGCCCGCTCCAGTTTCCCGCTGAATCCGCCTGCGAGAAGCCCGCGAGGCCTGTGTTGACGCCACAGGTGAGCTGGCCGCGCGCCTTGATGGCATCAATGGTTTTGCCGGCGTGCGCGGGGAGGGCGGCGAGGGCGAGAGCGGCGGTGGTTGCAACTAATGCAACGGCGCGGAGCGATTTTGAAGCGGTAATTTTCATGTCGGTCTTTTTGCGCCTGTGCTGTGTTGGTTGAAAGTCGAAATAGAGAAACCGTATTGCATCGCGATTATTGGCCGTTCCTTGCCCGGCCCCACAACCGGAGTTCAATTCTGGCGCGAAGTGTTCAGCCCTACAAAATCCAGCGCACGACCCACGGCAGCACCAGCGAGGCCATGAGTCCGTGCAGCCCCAACGCGAGACCGGCGAACGCACCGGCGTCGGCGCTGACCAGATACGCTCGCGCGGTGCCGATGCCATGCGCCTGCGCGCCAAGCGCAAAACCACGCACCATCATGCTTTTGATGCCCAGCAGATCGAATACGATCTTGCCGGTTGCTGCGCCCAGCACGCCGGTCAGGATCGCAAACACGGCCGACAGGGCGGGCACGCCACCGATGGCCTCGCTGATGCCCATCGCAATCGGCGCGGTGACGCTCTTGGGAAGCAACGAGCGCGCGGTGGCCTCTGATACGCCGAGATATTTCGCCAAGCCATAAACGGTGGCTGTTGCCGCTACCGAACCACAGACAAGCCCACTCACCAATGATCGCCACGAGGCGCGCAGCTCGGCGAGGCGCTCATAAAACGGCAGCCCGAGCGCAACGGTGGCGGTGCCGAGCAGGAAGTGCACAAACTGCGCGCCCTCGAAATATTGTTGATACGACACCTCAGTGGCCGCGAGCGTGGCTGCGACCACGAGCATAGCGACAAGCACCGGATTGACCAGCGGATGATTGCTGCTGCGACGCGCGAGCCACAACCCGATTTGATATGCCACCAGCGTTAGCGTGAGCCCCAACAGCGGCGTTGTCGACAAGTACACCCAGAGACGAAAAAAGTCATCACGCATCGCGCGCAGCCTCGTCCTCTGGCGCTGGTTCGCGCTTACCGAGGCGCTCGGCCACCCAGGCCGTCACCGCAAGCCCGACCAGCGTCGACACGGCGAGCGCAACGGCAATCGCCAAACCTTCTTCGCGAATGGCTTTGAGGTGCATCACCACCCCAACGCCGGCCGGAATGAACAACAACGACAGATGCGACAGCAGTCCGTCGGCCGCCTGTTTCAGCGATGGCGTCCAGCGTGGCCGTAGGCGCAGCACCGCCAGCAATAACACAAACCCGATGATCGGCCCCGGCACCGGCAGCGCAAGCGACCGCGCGATTCCCTCGCCCGCCAGTTGCAGCAACAAAAGTCCAGTGAATCCATTCAACATCGGCCCAGTCTACGTGGAACGACGCCGTTGCTGGATGTCAGTATCCGCAGCGTTCGGTTGGTGGTCGTGGACATCGCACCACGAAACACCCGGGCAAGGAGATAGCTCAATGGCTTTTAAGTGAAATGGCTACTGTTTGAGGGATAGCGCTCATATTTGCTTTAAGTCGATTTATGACAAATATACGCGTCAGCCCCATTAAAACATAGCTTTTAGCCAAAAGCTGTTTCGCTCGGATACACTGCGCACTTCCCCGCTATGCGCGCTGCTTTTTCTGGCGCGCTCAAAACCTTCGCGCGATGAAACCACCGTCGGACACCGCTGCGCCAGCCTCAAAAAAAATTGCCGATATGGATGCGCGTGCGGGTACGTCGGGGCGTCCAGCGTTTGCTTCGACAAAACCGTCCTCGGTGGCGCTGGCGCTCGTTCAACGCCGCGCCGCAGAAGCAGTGCTGGCGGTACTTTCGGGCAACAACGCGGATGCCGCGCTGGCTCGCGTGGATACTTCTGCCTTTGATGGAGCGACGCGCGCTGCGCTGACTGATCTGACTTACGGCACGCTGCGCTTTTTGGGCGAGCTGCGCGCCATCGTGCGCCAGTTTGTACACGCGAAGCCGGAGCCGCTGATTGAGGCGCTGTTGTGGGTGGCGATTTATGAGTTGGCGCACAGCAAGACCGCTTCGCATGTGATCGTTTCGCAGGCAGTGGCGGCGGTCGAAACCGTCAATCGCGGCGCTAAAGGTTTTGCCAATGCCGTGTTGCGAAATTACATGCGTGAACCCGAGGCCTCGCTCGCGAAGGCGATGGAGCACGACGAGGGCATGTGGAACCACCCAACGTGGTGGGTGGAGCGCGTGCGACGTGAGCAACCGGAGTGGTGGGAAGCGATTTTGCGCGGTGGTAATGGGCATGGCCCGCTGACCCTGCGAGTGAATCGGCGACGAGCTACGGTTGAACAGGTGATGGCTGCTTTTGAGGCGAAAAAGATCGAAGCGGAAGTGCTGTCGGACGCGATGATCGTGCTCAAGCGGCCACGTCCTGTTGATCGGCTCCCCGGCTTTCGTGATGGGCACTTTTCGGTGCAGGACGCAGGGGCCCAGCTCGCGGCCACGCTCTTGGGTGCGAAGGACGGGATGCGCGTGCTGGATGCGTGCGCTGCGCCGGGCGGCAAGGCGGCGCATGTGCTGGAGCTTACGGATTGCAAGCTGGTCGCGCTCGATGTCGACGCCGAGCGTGTAAAGCGGGTTGCGGAAAATTTTGACCGGCTTGGTCTGATCGGCGATGTGCGCGCGGCGGATGCAGCGACGCCTGCGCCGTGGTGGGACGGTGTGCCGTTCGACCGAATACTGATTGATGCGCCGTGCACCGGTTCCGGCGTGGTTCGGCGTCATCCGGACGGCAAATGGCTCAAGCGCGACAGCGATGTGGCGCAGCTGGCGGCGCAGCAGAAGCGGCTTATTGACGGCGTGTGGCCAATGCTTAAGCCCGGTGGGCGACTCCTCTACGCGACCTGTTCGGTGTTCAAGCCGGAAAACAATTTGCAGGTCGATGCGGCGCTGGCGCGACACGCGGATATGCGTCGTATCCGCATCACACTGCCCGGCGATCCGGCAAGCGCGAGCGGTCAATTGTTGCCAGGCGGCAACCGCAAGACTCACAATCACGATGGGTACTTTTACGCTTTGCTGGAAAAAAACGCTTCGTGATTCGGGTGACTGAAAGTTTGCTGCGCAGAGGCTTCAACGCAACGGTTGCGGTGGCTACGGTAGCTACGGTCATGGCGACGCTCGCGTTTTCGTTTCAGGTCAGCGCGGAAGTCATCAACGTAAAAAGCGCTGTGGTACGCACGCAGGATGACGCTTATGTTATGGACGCAGAATTCGATTTTGCGCTGACGGCGCCACTGGAAGAAGCGTTGGTGCGCGGCACGCCGCTCTACTTCATGCTGGAAACCGAGGTGACGCGCAGTCGCCCGTACTGGTTTGACGAGCGCGTGCCGTCCCCGTCGTTTGTGCGCAGACTCACGTTTGCGGCGCTGACCAATTCGTATCGTGTCGACACCGGACGCAGTGTTGGCACACCGAACAGTTATCCAACCCTCGACGAGGCCCTGCGGCAAATACGTCTGGTGCGCGGGCGGACCTTGCTTGACAAGCGCGAGCTGCGCTCTGGGGAGCGCTACGAGGTATCGCTTCGCCTGAAGCTCGACACCACACAGCTGCCAAAGCCATTGCAGGTGAACACACTCGTCTCGCGCGAATGGACGCTGTCGTCCGACTGGTACCGCGTGGTGGTCACACCCTAATGTCGGACAGCATGAGCAGCTTCGATCCTCTGCCCGATGCTGCGGTTGCCGTCGGTCTCTCACCGCCCCGCTGGATGCGGGTGGCGTGGCTGGTGCTCTCAATCGCGGGCATCGTGTTCATTATTGCGCTGGCGACCGCATCGAGTAATTCGCAGCTATTCACCCGCTACTACACCGAGATTCTGATCGCCAACGCGGCCATCGTCATTGGGCTTGCGATTCTGGTGATTTACCAGATCGTGCTGCTGTTACGCGCGCGGCGCGCAGCTGTTTTCGGCTCGAAACTGACGACCCGCATGATGATGTTTTTCGCGGTGACGGCTGTGTTGCCTGGCGCGCTGGTCTATTCGTTATCGGTACAGTTTTTGTCTTCATCCATCGAGAGTTTTTTCGACACGCGAATCGATAAGGCGCTTGACACCGGTTTGCAACTTGGCCGCTCGGCGTTGACGCAGCCGCTCAAAGAACTCACGCGAAAGGCCGAATCCATCGCCACGACACTGCCCGGGCTCGACGCGTCGGAGGCGAGGGCGAGACTTGGAAATTTGCGTGATCAGGCCGATCTCACCAGCGTGTCGTTGTTGACCACCAACGGCTCACTCATCGCACAAGCCACCGAGAGTGTCGTTGCATTGCCACCGAACCTGCCGACGGCGATGGAGTTGCGGCAGGTGCGCTCAATGCAGACGGTGACGTCCGTTGAGCCCGTAGGCGACACCGGGCTGCAATTGAAAGTGATTGCTCCCGTGACAGCAGGCGACGGCTCGCCGCTGCGATTGTTGATCGTGACGCAACCGGTGCCTGCTGCACTGCGCGAGCAGACCGAGCGCGTGGAAGCGGGCTTTCGCGACTATCAGGAACTGTCGTTTCAGCGCACGGCATTGAAGCGTCTCTTTGCGTTCACGTTAACGCTGGCCCTGATGCTCGCGCTGTTGACGGCGTTGGCGCTGGCTTCGGTTTTTTCGGAGCGACTCGCACAGCCGTTGGCGCGATTGGCTGATGGCACTCGCGCTGTTGCGGACGGTGATTTCTCGCGCAGGCAGCCGGTTGAAGGACGCGATGAGCTCGCCGTGTTGACGCAGTCGTTCAACACCATGACCTCACAGCTGGCGGACGCGCGGGATCGCGACATGGTGAACCGCCGCGAGATTGAAACGACTAATTTGTATCTCGAAAGCGTTCTCAAGAATTTGAACGCCGGGGTGCTCGTATTCACCGATGAATTCGTGTTGCGCGTGGCAAACGCAGCCGCAGCGGTGATCCTGCAGGCGCGCATCGACGAGCGTGTCGGCGAGCCTTTGGGGCAGTGGTCGAAGTCCGAACCTGCTCTCGCAACATTCGCTGATATCGTCGCGCGCAACTTCGCGGCAGTGGGCGAGAGCGACTGGCAGCGCGAGCAGGAACTCATGGTGAGTGGCATCGCACGCACATTTATTTTGCGCGGTGCCCGCCGTGTAGTGGCAGACGTCGGAGCGCGCATTGTGGTGTTTGATGACATCACTGAAGTGTTGCAGGCGCAGCGTGATACTGCGTGGGCCGAGGTTGCGCGGCGGCTCGCGCACGAGATCAAGAATCCGTTAACGCCGATTCAGCTCTCGGCTGAGCGGCTGGAGATGAAGCTGGTGCCGAGGCTCGGCGAAGCCGACGCTGCGGTGTTGCGTCGCGGCACGCAGACCATCGTCAATCAGGTCACGGCCATGAAAAACATGGTGAACGATTTTGCGATCTACGCGCGCCGACCGCGCCCCGGCAGCTTGCAGGCGGTGGACGTTGAAGCGCTGCTCAAGGAAACGCTCGAGCTTTATGCGTCCTACCCGGTGAAATTGGTGTTGAATTGGCAAGGCGATGAACGCAATATTCATGGCGAAGCGACGCGTTTGCGCCAGGTCGTGCACAACCTGATGCAAAACGCAGTGGACGCTTGTGTGGATCGTCCCGATGGGCAGGTCACCGTTGATGCCCAAGCTCGAGATACCGCTGGAAACCCCGGCGAGCGTGAGCTAGTACTACGATTCTGCGACAATGGCGTCGGATTTTCTGACACTGTCAAGCAGCGCGCCTTTGAGCCGTATGTGACGACAAAACCGAAGGGCACGGGCTTAGGCCTTGCCATCGTGAAAAAGATTATCGATGAACACAAGGGCCGCATCACTGTTGATAACGCGCCGCAAGGCGGGGCAGTCGTTACCGTGGTGTTCCCGTTAGAGCCGCTGGAGAAAATAGAACCTTGATCGCACCCACCGAAATTCTGGTAGTCGACGACGAAATTGGCATCCGTGAGTTGCTGCACGAAATCCTTGAAGATGAGGGCTTTGTCGTTCGCCTCGCCGAGAACGCAGCCGCCGCGCGTGCCATGCGGCTGAAACACACGCCATCACTGATTTTGCTCGACATCTGGATGCCCGATGCGGACGGCGTCACGCTGTTGAAGGAGTGGAAAGCTGCGGGGCTTTTGACGATGCCTGTGATCATGCTGTCGGGTCACGCGACGATTGAAACTGCGGTGGAAGCAACGCGCATCGGTGCGTTTGATTTTCTGGAAAAACCGATTGGCTTGCAGAAGCTTTTGGCGACGGTACAGCGTGCGCTTAAAGTCGGGCACGCCAAGCGCAGCAGCAGCATTAATCTGGGTGAAATCGGGCAGAGTCAGGCGATCGTTGATTTGCGGGCGCGGCTGGAATCCTTGATCAATGAGCGGCGCACGGTGCTGCTCACAGGCGAGGTCGGTGTCGGTTTTATCGAATGCGCTCGTGCGCTGCATGAAACCAATACGCCGTGGCTGACGCTTGAGAGCGGTCAGCGACTGATTAGCTCGCCGCTGGAAATTCTCGAGAGCGCGCGCAGCGGCACCCTGTTTTGCCCCGAGGTCGCGCTGTTGTCGCGAAGTGAGCAACGTTCGCTCGCGTTCATGATCGGCAAGACCAGCGCTTACGGCGTGCGCATCGTCTGCGCGAGCAGCGAGCCTTTGGGGCAGCTCTCGGGCGAGGGGCGCTTTGATCCCAATCTCTTTGCGTTGTTGTCATCGTCCACCGTGGTCATTCCGCCGCTGCGCGCGCGTCGTGCTGACTTGTCGGGGTTGATTGAGCGTTGCGCGCTGGCCTTCTCGGTGGATGCGCCAGCGCGGCTCTCGCTTGAAGTTCGTCAGCTGCTGGAGTCCGCGCCGTGGCCGGGCAATCTGATTCAGCTGCAAAGCGTGTTGTCGAGCCTTTTGCTGTCCAGCAATGACGACATCACTGTCGATCACCTGCAAGCCATTCTTGGTGATTTGCGCGATACCTCTGCTCCGGAGCGCCCCGCGTTGCCACCCGAGTTTTTCGAGCTGCCTTTGCGCGAAGCGCGTGAAGCGTTTGAGCGCGTCTACTTCGAGAACCTGCTCGGTCGCGAATCAAGCAACATGAGCCGGGTCGCCGACAAAGCGGGGCTGGAGCGAACACACCTTTACCGGAAATTGAAGCAACTCAATATCCGCTTCCCACGCCGCATTCCTGTCGTCGTTTAGCGCTTCCGATTTTTGTTGGGCGCTCTTAGTTGCGCTCTGATTTGTTATGTCCCGTCGCAGTTGGGCTCTGTTCCTCATCCCCGTCCTGATCTGGTCGACCACGTTTTACGCGATAACGCTGCAACTCGGTAGCGTGACCGCGCCCACGTATGCCGTTGCACTGCGCTTTGGAATTGCTGCGGCCTTGCTGTTCGGTTGGCTCGCGATTCGCGGTGAGCCCGTCTTTCTGTCGGCCCGAGTGCAGGGCTGGGTGTTCGTGTCTGGACTGTGCTCATATGGCATCAGCTATGTGCTGACCTACGTTGCCGAAGAAACCATTCCCTCCGCTCTGGTGGCCATTGCTTTCACGTTGATGGTATTTTTTACGCCGATACTCGCGCGGCTCGCCTACGGCACGCCCATCTCGCGCCGGACCTGGGTTGGCGGAACGCTGGGTGTGTCCGGGGTGGCGTTGTGCTTCTTGCCGGACGTGTGGGGCATCAATTTTTCGCATAGCTTTGTGCTCGGCATGACGGCCATGGTGCTCGCCGCACTGGTGTCAAGCGTGGCGGCGGTATGCTCGATGCGGCTCAATGCGCGAAACATCCCTGTGGTCAGCTATACGGCGTGGGCGATGGCTTACGGCGCTCTGGCCACCTTCGGTTACGGCGTCGCGTCCGGTCAGTCGTTTCATCTCGACCTGCGGCCTTCATTTTGGGCGGCGTTGGTTCATCTGACGGTATTCGGAACCATCGTTGCCTTCCTGTGTTATTTGACCTTGCTCAAGCGTGAAGGCTCGACGCGCACGATGTACATCTCGGTGCTGGCACCGATTGGCGCGGTGATTGTGTCGATTTTGTGGGAAGGCTTTCGTCCGCAAGCACTTACTTGGCTTGGAATCGTTGTGGCGCTGATAGGTGCATGGGTGACTTTGAAGCGTAGAACGACGTGATTTCTGGCCTTCGGGTTTGTCTGAAGGCATGATTTCAGCCTGTGGATAACTGCCCGGAACCGAGCGTCATTCGCGGTAAAATAGTGGGTTAGACGGTGTTTTCTTCGCTGTTTTTTTGGCCCCATTTGCAACGCCTTCAAGTTGCCCCACTGATCGCAAGCGCCTCATGTCATCGTTCTGGTCACACTGCCTAAATCACTTCGAAAGAGAGCTTTCGTCGCAGCAGTTCGCGACCTGGTTTCGCGTGCTAAGCGCCGAGGAAACCGATTCGACCGTCACCGTGATGGCCCCCAACGCGTTCATCAGCAAATGGGTGCGCGACCGC
>JANXUB010000028.1 GCA_025352105.1 Burkholderiales bacterium
CCCCGCTCAACGCTTCCAATCCCAGCTTCGCTTTGAATTCCGGTGTGTGTACTTTACGACGCTTCGTTTCACTCATGATGACTCGTTCTCTTGGATTTAATGCAGCTTAAACTGCTGTCTTAAATTCAGGGTCCACTTTAGGATTCTTGAGCAATACCGTCAGCTAAATTATCCAAACGACGAGCCCGGAGACTTGTTGGTTTGGTCACCTGCTGCTCACCGCCATAAGCTTTCTTCAAGAACTGTTCGCCAACCGCCCCCGCTTTTTGGTTGACAACAAGTTGTTCAGCTTTTGAGAGCGTGCTGGCTCCCCGCCCCACCCCACCGAGCCGTCCTCCGCTCGCCGCCATCATACCCATCCAAACCGCACCACCGATGGTACTGCGGTCACTCGGTCCGTTGGCTAGCCAATCTAGGCCATTGCGAACCCAATCGTTGTACTTAGGTGCCGTAATGACGACGGTTTCGTCGAGGCGAACAAGGGGCAAAGCATCGGTAACTGGAATTTGAAGCGCTGGCGGCGCAGCAGAGTTGATCGCCTGCGTTACTGAACCGCCGCCAGCCGTAAGGTGCTGCACCCCTGGTCCGCATTCCACCACACAGAGCGCTCCATTGCCGCCCGAAGCATTGGCAAACGCCTCGCTGATTCCGTCAAATAGACCAGCGGTTAGCGCACCAAAGAACGCCCCACGTAACGCACTTTGAATGTTGCCGCCGTTGATGCCACCCGACGCGAAGCCAGCTGCTGCTGCTGCTGCAGTCGCCATGCCCACACCATTCAACGTACCAGAGGCCGACGCGAATATCGTCGCTGTACTGTTGGCCAGCGCGTAGGCACTCATCGCGTATGAAGCCGCCCCGTACGTGAGAATCGAGACAATGATCCCGATGATCGGTGCACGCCACTTCGTCCAAGCCGAGAACCCACTCGGATCAGTAAACGACAGCGGGTTATTCAGGACATACGAGTAACGGTTATGACTCTGCGCATTGTGCGGCGCCTGAATGATCGGATCGGCCTGCAGGAAGCGTCCGATCACCGCGTCGTACAGACGCCCATTCATGTGAATGATGCCCAGCTCCGCGAGGTGCTCATGCCCGGTGAAGCCGCGCTGCCCTTCGGCTAACGGACTGGCACCCCGCGCGTTCCCCCACGGCCCGAAGCCGTGAATCACCAGTGTTGCAGTGCTGACACTCGGGCTGGCTGCGGTGCCCGCCAGCGTGATCTCAGCGACCATGCTGCCCAGGTGATCTTTCAGGATAAGTTTGGTGACAGTGTGGGTGCGCGCTCTGCGCGGTGCTGACATTGGCACCGGTGTTCTGCGCCACTGACAGCCCGGTATTCGCGTCAAAGCTCGTGCTGACGGTGGCCGCAACGCCATCGGGGTCGCTGATGTTGGCAATCGAGCTTACGACTTGGCCGCTGCTGTTCCGGTGAACCTCAAAACCGGATGACCCCAATGAGTCCACGACGTAGAGCACGTCGTCGACGATGTTGGCCGTACCGGTGGTGGCGGCCCCACCGCGCTTGATCTGGCGCACGCGCTGATAGCCCGCGTCGTAGAAGAATTCACCACTGACGGTGACACTTCCAGACAGGCTCTTGGTGATGAGCCGGGGCAGGTTGAAGCTGCTGTATTGCGCTTGGCGAAAACGTCACCATCGGTCACAAGGCAATGCCGCACGGCTGCACGATTGGCGATGGTTCGCTGTCGACATCGGCGCGGTGATCCTGAACGGCGCAAAGATCGGCAAGAACTGCCTCGTCGGCGCGGGCGCGCTGGTCACCGAGGGCAAGGAATTTCCCGACGGCATGCTGATTGTTGGTAGCCCCGCCGTCACCAAACGCGAGATGTTACCGGCGGCTATCGCGTCTGTGCAACGCGCAGCGCATCACTACATCGAAAACGCGAAACGCTTTCGCACCAGACTCAAAAAATCAGCTGAAACGAGTCGTCACGCCCTGCGGCGTAGCGCTCTGGCTCGGCCTACTGCCGGTTCAAGGAATGAACCGTTTTCGCTCCAGCACAGCGCGCAGCTTCTCCGAGTCGACGGCGAATACATCGGGATCGTATTTCACCTTGCTCGTATAGAACTGCGCGAGGTTCTCGATGCCATGTTCTTCCGCCAACGCCTTCAAGTGCGGGTTGCTCGTGTAGCGTTTCAGGCCGGCTACATCTCGCTCCCGATAGATCGCGTCAAGCTCCGCCGAGTTTGGGGGAGCGTAGGTTTCGTGGTGAATGAAGGCGTTGAGCGGCAGACGATCTCGCTTGGGCGGATCTTCAGCGGGAACGCCCACAACAATCGTCGTGACTGGTACGCAGGTCTCGGGTAGCTCAAGAAAATCTGCGATTTCACCCATGGAATGCAGCGTCGTGCCCATGTAGCAAATGCCAAGGCCATGCGCTTCAAAGCCCAGACACACGTTTTGCGCGACGATCATCGCATCAAACGCGGCCACGTGATAGCCAATCAGGTTGTTGAAATTGTCTCGCGCGCCGCGACTGGCGAGCCATTCGCGTGTACGAAACCAGTCCGCGCAAAACGTCAAAACCAGCGGTGCCTGGCGGACCATGTCCTGCTTGAAATGCAACTCGTACAGGCGCTCCTTTCGTGCTTCATCCTTAGTCACGATGATTGACACGCTGTTCAGGTTTCCCGAAGACGAGCCACCGGCGATCGCGTCAGCGCAGACTGAATTAATCAGCTCGGCGTCGATCGGATCAGGACGAAACGCACGAATCGAGCGGTGTCCGTTCAGAAGCTGCGACAGTGTCGTCATACGGTGCCAGTGGCGTAAAACGTTGCATCAAAGCTTGCTAGATGAAGCATCTTGAGTTGCGGCAAGCGCTGTCTCATTGTCAACTGAGGGTCAAAGCGTTTGTCTGGCATTACTTCGGGCTCTCCGCCCGACTCACATACTGAAAATCAACCTTCGCTGTATCCGCATTCACCGCCGCGATTTTCACGCGAACGCGTTCGCCCAGTGCGAGCTTGAATCCGCTCCTCTGCCCGACCAGCGTTACTTTGTCGTTACCCAGTTGGTAGTAGTCGCGTGGCAAGGTTGTCGCGTGAATCAGCCCGTCGGCAAACGTCTCGTCTAACGTGACAAACACGCCAAACGGCACCACGCCGGAAATGGTTCCAACGAACTCTTCACCAATGTGCGACTCAAGGTATTTCGACTTGAGGAACTGCGTCACTTCGCGCGAAGCGATGTCGGCTCGGCGCTCATTGGCGCTGCACATTTCGCCGAGTCGTTTCCAGTCCTCGGTGAGGTATTTTTTGTCTGCGAGTACGGCCTTGATGCCGCGATGAACGAGCAGATCTGGATAGCGACGGATTGGCGACGTGAAGTGAGCGTAATGCTCATACGCGAGACCAAAATGCCCGGCGTTATCAGGCGTGTAAATCGCTTGCGGCAACGAGCGGAGCAGCACAGTGTGCAGCGCGGGCGCGTCGATGCGATCTTTGGTTTGTTTGATGAGAACTGCGTAGTCCTGCGGCGTGGGTTCTTCGCCACCGCCGAGCGTTAGGCCACGCAGCGACAGCGTTTCACGCAACGCGGCGAGTTTCACCGGCAGCGGAACGTCGTGAACTCGGTAGAGCAGGGGCTGCTTTGCCTTGTCGAGGAATTGCGCGGTGCAAACGTTCGCCGCGAGCATCATCTCTTCGATTAGCTTGTGCGCGTCGTTCCTCACGGCGGGCTTGATGCTCGCCACGCTGCCGTCGTCATTGAAGCTGAATACCGCCTCCTGGCCCTCGAAGTCGAGCGCACCGCGAGACTCGCGGGCTTTGCGAAAAACTTGATACAGTGCGTATAGCGTTTTCAGCGAAGCATCGATGCTGCCCGCTTTTGGCTTTGCGGTTTCGAGCGATGGTAAGAGCGCTGCGACTTCGGTGTACGTGAGCCGCGCCTTCGAGTTCATCACGGCGGCGTAGAACTCGTGCCCCGTGATCATGCCCGCGGCACTCACCTGCATGTCGCACACCATGCACAAGCGATCCACATTGGGCCGCAAGCTGCACAATTCATTCGACAACGCTTCCGGCAACATCGGAATCACGCGGCGCGGAAAATACACGCTGGTCGTGCGTTCGCGCGCGTCAGTGTCGAGCGCTGTTTTGAGCTTCACATAATGCGAGACGTCAGCAATCGCGACGATCAGCCTGAAGCCTTTTCCGGACTTTTCGGCATACACCGCGTCATCAAAATCTTTCGCGGTTTCGCCGTCAATCGTGACCAGCGCCATGTCGCGCAGATCGACGCGACCTTTGCGATCCGCAGCGGTGACTTTGTCACCATACGCCGCCGCTTCGGCCAATGTCGCGGGTGAAAAAATGTACGGCAAATTGTGTTTGCGAATCGCGATTTCGAGTTCGATATCGCTTGAATCCTCGTCACCAACGACTTCGACAACTGCGCCTGTTGCTTCGTCGTACGGCGTCGGTTGCGACATGATCTCGGCTACGACAATCTGGTTGAGCGTCGCCGTACCCAGCTTGTCGCGCGGAATCAGGATGTCCTGATTGATGCGCCGCTCGGAGGCAACGACAAACCACTGACCATTCTTGCTGCGAAGTTTGCCCACCACACGGTGGTTTGCCCGCTGAAGAATTGACACGATGTCGCCGGTTGCCTTGCCGTCGCGACCAAAGCCTGTCACGCGAACAGCAACGCGATCCCCATGCAATACGGCGCGCATGGTGTCTTCCGACAGATATAGATCGTCGCCGCCCTGGTCGAGCTTTACGAAGCCGTAACCTTCGGGGTGGCCGATGATGGTGCCGACGACGGCATTGGCGGGAACGACAGGGGTCGCCGTCTTTGCTTTTGGCTCTGTCGCGTTGGCCGCAGGCTCCACCGCCTTTGTTGCCGGGCGAGCGGCTTCTCGTTCAGGAGTAGCCGTAGTGGCTGCTTTTTTGCCTTTCGCAGGCTTCTTCGGGGCTGCGGCGACGCTGGGCGCAACCGCCGCGCGTACTTTCTGTGCGGCCGATGCGGTCGGCGCGGTGGGTGGGGTCGTTTTTGCGGTTTTGGGGGATTTACCCGTTTTGCATGCGGCCGGTGGCGTGCCTTTGGCGGCAGCAGGTGAAACGCGGGGAATCTTTGCCTTGCTGGCTGCGTCTGGCACTGCCGCTTTCACGGCGACGGCAGCGCGAGCGACTGCCGGAGCAGACTTGTTGGCCTTCGGTGCAGTGGTTTCTGCGGTTTTTTTGGTGCTTTTTTGCTGCGCGGGCTGCTTTGCCGTCACCGGCATGCCTGCTGCCTGGTTTTCGGGCAACGGCTTGCGAGCGTTGCTGGCTGGTGCTTTCGCCGCTATGGCGGGCGCTTTTTTAGCGCTGGAAGCTGTTGATTTTGCAGTCTTCTTTGTAGTCAATCTATAATCTCGGATAACTTGAAATGCCCAGGTGGCGGAATTGGTAGACGCACTAGTTTCAGGTACTAGCGAGTAACA
>JANXUB010000030.1 GCA_025352105.1 Burkholderiales bacterium
GCACTGAGCATCTGGCCGACGAAGCGGCGACGCTTGCCTTTGCCGAGCGCTTTGCAGCGACGATTATTTCGCCGTGCTCGGTCGCGCTGATTGGCGATCTCGGGGCTGGAAAAACCACCTTCGTGCGCGGTGTGTTGCGTGCGCTCGGCGTGACCGGCGCGATCAAGAGCCCGACTTATGCGCTGGTTGAAAGTTACGACACGACGAAGGGTGAAGTTCATCATCTCGATGCGTATCGCATCGAAAGTGTTGAGGATTTTGAAGTGCGTGGCGGGTTTGAATATTTTGAATCGCCGTCGATTCGATTTGTCGAATGGCCTGAGCGGTTGCAGGGCGCGGTCGCGTTTAATGCGACCGTCACGTTTGATTTTGAAAATGAGGGGCGGCGGGTGAGCGTTTCTCCCCTCCCCCTCGGTGGGGGAGGGGTTGGGGGAGAGGGGCATGGTGAATCTGAGAGTCAAGGTGGCTCTGCGCTTAAACCGCCCCCTCTCCCTAGCCCTCTCCCACGAGGTGAGAGGGGACAAACCCCATGAACCGTCGAGAGGCTTTGCAGGCGCTCGCCACGCTCGTTGTCGGCGGCGCGGCCACGCTCGCGCTCGGCGGCCCGCGCGTGCTTGCTGTTCGCGCATGGCCAGGCAAATCCTCGACCCGAATCACAATTGAATCGGATAGCGAACTTCGCTTTTTCGTATCAGCGCTGGCGAACCCGGACCGCGCGGTGGTGGACTTGAGCGATGTTCAGGCCGACGCAGCGTTTCAGAAGGCGCTCGAAACACTTAAAAACGACACCGGCGTGCTGGCGCGGGCACGCATCGGTCAGTACCGCGCCGACACCGCGCGGCTGGTGCTTGAGCTCAAGTCGCGCTCGGAGACGGCGGCGTTTGCGCTGCCGCCGGTGGGCCAATACCGTCATCGTTTGGTGATTGACCTGACGCCGGTTGATGCGGATGATCCTATCGCGGGCTTTCTGTCCAAGCTCATCGAGCGCGAGACGCAACTGGAAAAAGCCGCTGATCTGGCCGCTATCGAGGCGGCAAAGCCGGTTCCGCCGGTTCTTCCGCCGAAACCCAATGCGTTGCCGCCGGTGATTCCTCCGGTCGCGCAGCGGCCACCCGCGCCAAAGCACATCAAGCCCTTCGTGGTCGTGCTCGACCCCGGTCATGGTGGCGAAGACCCTGGCGCGATTGGTCCGGCGGGCAGCTATGAAAAAGATGTCGTGCTCGCCATCGCACACAAGACCAAGGCGCTCCTCGAGCAAGACCCGCGGATCGTCGTGCTCATGACGCGGGAAGAGGATGTGTTCATCGCGCTTGCTGATCGCGTCCGGAAGGCGCGCGGCGTGAATGCGGACGTGTTCGTCTCCATTCATGCCGACGCGTTCACGCGGCCTGATGCGCGCGGCAGCTCGGTCTTTGCGCTGTCGGAGCGCGGGGCCAGCAGCACGGCGGCGAAGTGGATTGCCGACAAGGAAAATCAGTCCGATTTGATCGGTGGCGTGCGTCTGGTCGGGCGCGATCCGTCGCTCGCGAAAATGATTCTGGAGATGAGCCAGTCCATCACCAATGCAGAGTCGATGAAGCTGGGGCGCGGCATGATCGGCGAGATAAAGCCGATCAATAAACTGCACAAAGGCAGCGTTGAGTTGGCGGGGTTCGCCGTGCTGCGTGCGCCGGACATTCCGTCGATTTTGATTGAGACGGCGTTCATCTCAAATCCGGAAGAAGAGGCGAAGCTCTCGAACCCCGCGCACCAGATGAAACTCGCTCGCGCCATGCGCAATGGCATACGCAAATTTTTAACAACGCAGCCGGTTCGGGCATGATCAGCTTTGCGCTGAAATTACCGCTGCATTGGGGCTAGGATGAAGTTAGTGAATAAGTCGATAAATAACAAATATCGGCCTGAACCCATGTTCAATGGCGGTTTAACGATAAAGATGCTGGATTCCTGCACGCGACGATTGCAGATTGCTTCAACGACCAAGTGCGCTAGCTGATGGCCTCCAGTCTTCTCGCCCTCATCGACGACATCGCGACGCTGCTCGATGACGTCGCCGTTCTCACCAAAGTCGCCGCGAAAAAAACGGCGGGCGTCCTCGGCGACGATCTGGCGCTCAACGCCCAGCAGGTCGCGGGAGTCACCGCTGATCGCGAACTGCCGGTTGTCTGGGCGGTGTTCAAGGGCTCAGCGCTCAACAAGCTGATTCTGGTGCCGACGGCTCTCGCGATCAGCGCGTTTGCGCCATGGGCGGTGACGCCGCTGTTGATGGTTGGCGGCGCGTTTCTCTGCTTTGAAGGCTTTGAAAAACTCGCCCACAAATACCTGCACAACAAGGATGAGGATGACGCCCAGCACACGGCGCTTGTAAGTGCCGTCGCCGACGAAAAAGTTGATCTTGTCACTTTCGAAAAAGACAAAGTGAAGGGCGCAATTCGTACCGACTTCGTGCTATCGGCGGAGATCATCGCGATCACACTCGGAACGGTCGCAGCTTCGCCATTCGTCACGCAGGTCACGGTGCTCTCAGGCATCGCGATCATCATGACCATCGGCGTGTACGGGATCGTGGCTGGGATCGTGAAGCTTGATGACGCGGGGCTGTATCTGAGCCGTGCGGTCGGCGAGAGCGGTTACACAAAATTCAAACGCAGTTTGGGGCGCGGCATTTTGCGTGCAGCGCCTTATCTGATGAAGGGCCTGTCGATTGCCGGAACCATCGCGATGTTCCTGGTCGGTGGCGGCATCCTGACCCACGGCATCCCGGTGGTGCATCACTGGATCGAGGCCGTCAGCGCGAGCCTTGGCGGCGTCATTGGAAGCATCGCGCCAACGCTGTTTGACGGGGTGTTTGGTCTGCTTGCGGGCGCGCTTGTCTTGCTCGTCGTCAAGCTGATTGGGCGGATCAGAAAGTAGCCCGCGCGACACTTGCATTGCCAGCGGGTTGGCTGGCATGGGCAGTTGAGACAAGGCGCGGAGCCGCGCCTGTCAACGCGAGGCACGCGAAATCGTTCAGCAGTTCCTCGCTTCGCTAGAATTTTGATTGCGCTGTTCAGGCGCTGCCTCCGCGCTGCTTCGTTGGCGGATCGCACAGACTCCCAGCAGGTTGAATGAACCCGAATTCGTCCGGGTTCATATCTTTTGGTGAACCGGAAACGACGTTTCTGCGCCTGAACAGCGAGCCAATTACTTTCCTAAGGCCAGCTCCCCTTGTTCAAAAACATCATCGTCTTTCGCATTGACCCTTCATGGTCCAAGACCACGGCGCAGGTAGAGGCCGGACTCAGCCAGATGCGTTTTCGCACCTGCGGCGCGACGCAGGAAAAATCGGTTGGCTGGTCGGAGCCGCGCGGCGAGAAGCACGGCATGCTGGTTGAATCCGTCGGCGGGCAACTCATCATGCGGTTAACGATGGAATCGAAGGTCTTGCCGTCATCGGTCGTCAAGCGCCGTGCTGAAGAAAAAATCGAGCAGATCGAGGAGTCGACCGGTCGGAAAGTCAGCCGAATGGAGAAGAAAGATATTCGGGAAGAAACGCTGCTTGATTTGCTGCCCAAAGCGTTCACCCGTATCTCGCACACGGTCGTCTGGATCGACCCGACCGAGCGGCTTTTGGTGATCGACGCGTCCGGACAAACCAAAGCCGATGAAGTGGTCGCCGTGTTGCTGCGCTCGCTGGATGATCTGGTGATCGTTCCGGTTCAAACCAACGCCTCACCCGCCTCGCAAATGGCCGCCTGGCTCATGAGCCATGAGGCCCCAGGCCGCTTTGATGTGGATCGTGAATGCGAGCTTAAAGCGACCGATGACTCACAGGCAGTCGTCCGCTACTCAAAACACACGCTCAACAACGAAGAAGTGCGCAAGCATTTGCAAAACAACAAGATGCCGACGCGCCTGGCACTGACGTGGAACGGACGTGTGTCATTCGTCTTGAATGAAGAGTCGCAAATCAAGAAAATCAAATTTCTCGATGGCGTCTTTGATGCTGCCGACAGCACAGGACAAGGCGAAGATCGCTTTGACGCAGACGTTGCCATCGTCACGGGTGAGCTGGGCAAACTGATTCCCGAGTTGATTGATGCGCTTGGCGGTGAAATGGCGAGCGGTACATAACCGGAGCCTTGCCTCAGCTGTTCGCTGCTGCGGCCATCGGCGCGGCGCGTTCGGCCACCAGCTCGACTAAGCGCACAGGCTTGTGCACCGCGTAGCCCTGTGCGTAGTCGACACCCAGCTCGATCAATTTCTCAAGAATTTGCGGCGTTTCGACCCATTCGGCGACCACTTTCATCCCGAGCGTGTGCGCGATGTCGGTCATGGATTTGACGATGGCAAGATCGCTCGGGCTTCCAAGCAAATCCTTGATGTAGCTTCCGTCAATCTTTAACGTGTCAGTCGACAATCGCTTCAGATGCGCGTAGGACGTGAAGCCGCTGCCGAAGTCGTCTAACGAGAAGCGACAGCCGTAGCGATGGATGTCGCGGATAAATTGCTCCGCGGCGTCGAAACTCTGGATGGCAGCGCTCTCGGTGATTTCGAACGTAATTTTTTGCGCCGGAAAGTTGCCGCGCGTGAGCTCTTGCCGCAAGAAACGCAACACCTCGGGATTGCGCAGCGACGGCACCGACAAATTGATCGATACGCCGCCGATGGATTCCATCACCGTCCAGTTCTGGGTGATCCACTCAAAGGATTCCCGCAGCACCCACAAATCTAGCTCGTGAGAGCGACCCATACGCTCCATCGCCACTACGAAATCGTACGGCCCTGAGGCCTGTCCGCTGCGCGGCTCAATGCCGAGCAATATTTCGTAGGACGGCAGCTCTTCGGTATCCGGCCCAATCGGCAGCACCATTTGCGCGCGTAAGAACAAGTCCTCGCTCATCAACAGCGCATCCGCACGACCGGCCCAGGCCAGAAGTGCTTCTTCGCTGCGCAGCTCAGCGTTATCCGGCTCGTATTCCTGCAGGCGGTTGCGTCCCAGCGCCTTGGCGGCGAGGCAGGCGGCGTCCGCACGTCGCAGCACTTCGCTGGCGCTGCACTGCCCTGAGCCGAACGCCGCGATGCCCGCCGCCACACCGATGCTGAAGCTGTGTTGTTCAAACTTGAAGCGGTAGTCAGCCAGGCCGGTGACGAGCTCGGACACGGTGCGCAACCCTGCTGGCCTTAGATAGTTCGGCATCACAACCGCAAATGTGTCCTCGCGGAACATCGCTGCGGCGCAGTCTTTTGGAAGGTTCTTGAGCAACCTGTCGCCGAGTGTTTTATTGAGCGTTTCCAGTGCTTCGATACCGCAGGTGGATGAGATCGTGCGGAACTGATCACATTCAATGAGCGCGACGATATGATGGTTGCCGCCATCGGTGCGTGCGTCGAGATCGGTCAGGCGCTTCTGGAAACCTTTGCGCGTGAGCAAGCCCGTCACAGGATCGCGATCAGCGCGCTGCATCGTCTCGGCGTAAACCTCGTTTAGCAAGCCAGACTCGGTACGATCCAGGAGCGGAACATCAAGGCTGTCACGCGCCCTCGCAGTGCCGTTGATGAGTTGATTTTCAAAGTCCGATTCAGTGACTTCCATGCGGTTGCTCGCCGAGCGATTGACGAAGCCGCAATTCCCCGTAGATTGGCTCATCCAGACCAGCTGCACAGGCACCCATTTGCGGTCGATCTTCATGTCCCACCAGTCGCCAACACGCGAATGCATGGGAATATCCGGTTCGCTCTTTTTTGCGCCCTGCGCTGTGCTTTTTGCCTTTGCGGCGATGGCATCATTGGGCTCTTCAAATCGCGGCGCGTTCATCACGTCTGCCATCAACTGGGCGTCAGAATTCACCAAAAATGCTTCAAGCTCAGTGAGCAGACGACCCCGCAACGCTTGATCGCTGACGACACGCAGCATGACCGACGACAGCTCGCGATAGAGCTCTTTGCGCAACGGCAGCGTCGCCGGGTCATCAATGCCCGAAGCGGCCACCGTGATGGTGCGCTCAATCAGCAGCAAATTTTCGCGCCATGCATTTGACTCACTGCCGTGACGGAGTCCGATCAACACCGAATGCTGTCGCCAGACCTCATCAAGCAGGCGAAGGACCACGCGCGGCATGCGTCGCTCTGACAAACGTCGTCCTAGCGCAACGTCCACCTGGTGGCGCGATACGCGAACGCGGTCGCGACTTTCGAGCGCCTCGGTAATGCGATCTATGGAGATGCGCCGCTGGCGTCGCAGGCCCTCAAGATCTTGTTCCAGACTGTGCTGAACGACGTCGAAGATGCCAGCATCGGTGTCTGCCTGATCGCAAATCCGCGCCACCAGTCCGTCCAGATTGGCGCGCAACTTGGTGTCGTTCAAACGACCGTCGTCGTTGGCCGCAAAGTTGTATTGCTCAATCAGGTTTACGACCCGACGGGCCGGATGGCTGGGTGACGCCGGAAACTCGCCGTCGCGCAGTGCGAGCTTCAGTAACGTCCGTTCCAGACGCTTGATCAGCAACTCCACATCGCTTTTCGGCACCAGATCGCGACTGGCACGCTGGAACAATCTGGAGCTGGTATCAAGCACACCGATGAAGGTGGCACCAAGTCGCTGCTTCGCCTTTTCAATGCCTTCGCCAGGACGCATCAGCTGCTCAAGCACTTCGCGCGACGTGGCTTGCTCAAACGCACCGCCAGCGGACATCGGCAAGCGGTCGATCGCTGCCAACAGCTCGGGCAAGGTCGCGATGTCGTTCGGATCGCCGTCATCTACTGGCAGCAGCGAGGGGACAAATTTTTCCTTCGACGAGGCGTCCTGCTTGGCGGCGGTCGCCAGCGATTCGATAATGCCCAGCACCCGACGCGGCACATGTTTGGCCCCGCCATATTTACTGCGCAGTGACGAGAGCAGGTCTCGCGTTGATTCGTCAGGAATCGCCGCATTTGGCAGCATGTGCTCGGGAATCGAGCCGACGCTACGCAGCCGCGTTTTTTTTGCCATGGGGCGCGCGCGCGCGCCGGGCGCAATCGCCGACAACATCTGGTTCAAATCCTGAAGCAGCGGCGGGAAATTGGCAAGTGCCACGGCCTCTAATTCATTGCACAGCACACGTGCACTTTGTGGCGAAAGTTTGACATCAGCCGATGCTTCACGAAAGCTGCGCAGCGTTTTTTCCGGGCCGAAAGGATTCTTTTTTGCGCTGACGGAAACCCCCACCAGCCGGTCGTAGCGCAACCCGAATTGATCCAGCGCGACGCCAACCTGTTCGTTGACATGCTTGATGGCGGCAGACACCGCGAGGTAGTCCTCCAGTTCATCAGCCTGCATCAATCGCAGATCGCTAAAGACGGTCGGGACGTCAAGAATATCGTCGTCGCCCGGCTCTGCGGTTACACGCGCGCTGCCGGCTGACACGAAACACTCGATGACCGGCGCGCTTCCCTCTGATAGCGCCGCTCGAGCGCCCTCATAGGCATAACGGGACGCAGCGAAAGGATCGCTGCCTTCGAGTGATCCGAGCTTGTCAGCCGTACGCGCCAAAACTTCGGTCGCGAACTTTCGCAAGAAGCGGGCGTACACGCTGACGCAGCGCTGGATCAGCTCATCGTATTCACGATTGCCTTCGCGAGCGTCGGCGACAGGTCGCCTGCCAGCGAGTTCGAGCAGCGTCATCCAGCTTTTGGGTAACTGCTCGACGTGAATGCCCAAGCCCAGTTGGAGTGCGCGAACAACGCGAACTGCAATGGGTTCGGGCGTGTCGAGGGTCTCGGCAGCGTCAAGGCCACTCATCACGTCGGCCAGCGCCGCTTGCGATGCGTCGATGCAGCCTGCCATGCCAACCCAGCTGTTCAGGCGCTCGGGCGTGGGGCTGTCGCGTTCAAAAGACAACAGCAATCCGGTCGCGGAATAATCCTGAATGTTGACCGCGAACGACTCCGTACCGATCAAAAGGTAAGCGCCGAGGCGCGTCGCATGGCGCGCCACAACGCGACGCTCTCCGGATTCTTGAAGAGAGGGAAAGTCCATCAGAAGTATCTGGCGACACCCGCAATTTCGGGAAACACGGTAGCAACAGTCCCGCGCTTCGCAGCCCCCAGCAGCACGTTGGTCACTTCACTGTCAGTCAATCGATTCACTTCACTCATCTATCTTCGCTACGTGCAGGACAGAATGATAAATCAGGTCAAAAAGTAAATTTGCCCGAGTAAGGCAAGTCTGAGCCAAGAATTCAGAACGCGATGTGCCCTGTTGTACTGAAGCCCAAGACAAGAGAATATTTTGCGCTGTTATCCAGGCGAGAAAGCGCAAATGCCCGATATGGCTTTTAATTGAAAGCGCCGCCTTATTGGGGATGTAGCGCATTCGCGCAAATAGTCGACTTTATCCAAATACGGCTAATAGCCCTTATAAATTCAGCTTTTCGCTATAAAGTTGATCCAATCGAGCGATTTTTGACCACCACCGACGCGTCCGCAGAATTCGTCTAACCTTAGCTGGCTTATCCACGTCCACGTCCACGTCCACGTCCACATCCACATCCACACCCTCACCAACATCAATTGTCCAAAGCAACCATGTCGACGCACACCCCAGAATACGCCATCGAATTTGACAAAAAGAACCCGGCTGTGATGCGTCAGGTCAGCGCTGCGCTGGGTGACACGCCGGAGCTGGGCGAGGTGCTCTTGCGCATCGAGCACTTTGCCTTCACCGCGAACAACGTGACCTACGCGATGTTTGGCGACGCGATGCATTATTGGCAGTTTTTTCCAGCGACCGATCCCGCATGGGGCGTGATTCCGGTGTGGGGCTTTGCCACGGTGGTGGCGAGCGCCGTCGAGGGCATTGCGGTGGGCGAGCGGTTCTACGGCTACCTGCCGACGGCAACGCATCTCATCGTGCAGCCGGATCGTGTGAACGCGGGCGGCTTTGTCGATGGTGCTGACCACCGCGCGACCTTGCCGGCGGTTTACAACCAGTATTTGCGGTGCAGCACGGATCCCGGCTATCACCCGAAGCGCGAAGCGGAGCAGATGATTTTGCGACCGTTGTTTTTCACCAGTTTTCTGATCGATGATTTTCTCGATGACAACGGTTTTTTTGGCGCAGAGCGGGTGATTCTGTCCAGCGCATCGAGCAAGACGGCGTATGGCACGGCGTTTTGCCTCTCTCAGCGCAAAAATATTGAGGTGGTCGGCCTGACGTCAGCAAAAAATCTGGATTTTGTGCGAGCTCTGGGTTGCTATCACCAAGTCTTGACCTACGACGAGATTGACGCGTTGTCACCAACGATTGCGAGCGTCTACGTCGATTTTTCCGGCAATGCGGATGTGCGTCGCGCGTTGCACACACAGGTCGCTGACGGCCTTAAATACAGCGCCTCCATCGGCGGCACTGACTGGCAACATCTGGGCAAAGTTGGCGAGCTTCCGGGGCCACGTCCAACGCTGTTTTTCGCCCCGTCGCAAATCAAAAAGCGCAGTGCCGAATGGGGCAACGCCACGCTAATGGGAAGGCTTGCTGCGGCCTGGCAATCGTTCATGGTGCCCGTGACACGGCCCGATCAACCGTGGCTACAGATCGTTCACGCGAAAGGCCCCGCCGCATCGCTTGCCGCGATGACCGAAGTGATCGCAGGCAAGGCTAAGCCAGAGGAGGGGCATGTGCTGAGCCTTGGATAGATTGAGGCCGAGACCGAGACCCTAGACCACCGCGCCCCGATGCGGCAACTGAACGCGACGATTGTGGCGCACAACCCACCAGACGACCAGACCCATCAGTATGAGCGGCAGCGCCATAAATAGTGCGACGCTGCCGAGCACAATCGCGCTGATTGTGAATGCAAACATTATCGCGACCACTGAAATCAGAATCGCCAGCGTGATGGCCGCCCACGCGACGGCGAATTCAAACCATCCGCTGTCAAACACGCCGACTAACGCGGTCGAATGATCGCCCCACTGAATTCGCGCGGTGCTGGCGTCGGGCCAAAATTGAGCCGCAGCGAGCAATGCCAGCGACAGCGCGGCGGCGATAGCGATCATCGCCAAGCTTACGATCAGTGTGTTGCGAAGTGTTCTGCTCATGAGTTTTCACCGGTATTGAGTTGATGATGGAATTTTGCGCTGTGACCCGTCGCCTGCAAACGGGCGCGCGACGAATTGCAGGGGCCGACGATGACTCGCGGGGACGCGGCGGCGAAGGCGCTTTCAGGCCGGTGTCAACGCGGGCGAACAAGTTCCGTTACATTGCCTGCTCGTGCTGCAAGCATGGCTCGCCTCAAATTTCAGCGCTGTTAATCCTCAAGGAGTCCTCAATGAAACGATTCGTTACCGCCCTGCTGGCCTCAGCTTTGCTTGCTTCGCCGCTGTTCGCACTGGATGCGACACAGGCGAAAAAAGATGTCGCCACCGCGACCGCCGCCCCCGCTAAAGCTGCCCCGGCGGACGCCAAGAAAGCGCCCGAGCCGATGGACATCAACAGTGCCACGGCCAAACAACTGGCCACGCTCAAGGGCATTGGCGAGGTTCGTTCCAAGGCCATCGTGAAAGGCCGCCCCTACAGCGGCAAGGACGATCTGGTGAACAAAAAGATCATCCCGCAGGACGTGTACGACGATATCAAGGATCTGATCATCGCCAAACAGAAGAAGAAATAGGCGCGATTGCCTTGTTAGTTGGAAAAGCCCGGTTCGCCGGGTTTTTTTTGTGCTCGTCCGCCCGGAACCAAAGGGACAACTCTGCGCCTTGCGCAGATATTGCCTTGCCTCCACCGCCCGAAGCGTCGGCAGCGTATGGGGTGGTGAATCCCGCATAGGGCGACGGTCGGTTGCAGGGGCACGCAGCCACCGCCCTCTAAAATCGCAGCATGAATACAAGCGCGACCCAACCTAATTGGCTTTTTACTAAGACCGCCACTCAACATGGGATGCAGCAGCATTGCGGAAAAAGTCGACTCGATGCGAATTATTCCGATAACCCCAGTGTGGACGGGGCTCATACAACAAAGCTGATGGAAGGAAACTGACGTGTCAGTGTCCATCGTTACCATCGATGGCCCGGTGGCTTCCGGCAAAGGCACGGTCGCGCGACAGGTTGCCGAAGCGCTTGGTTTTCACTTGCTAGATTCGGGAGCGATTTACCGGGCGCATGCTTTAGCTTGCCTTTCAAGAAAAATAGATTTCAATGAAATCAGTAGTTTGGAACGACAAGCTAAAGCACTTTCTCTGAAATTTCTTGGCGAAAGCATTTGGCTTGATGGCGTAGAAGCGACCGCCGAAGTGCGCTCCGAAGCGGTTGGAATGGCCGCATCGACGCTTTCCGCGATCCCGCAAGTGCGTGCCGCGTTGCTGCAGCGGCAGCGCGACTTCGCCGTTGCGCCCGGTCTCGTGGCCGATGGTCGCGACATGGGCACCATCGTTTTTCCCTCCGCACCGCTCAAAATCTACTTGACGGCGACGGCTCAGGTTCGAGCCGAAAGGCGAGCCGGGCAGATCGCGAAACAGCGACTTGCTGCTGGCGAGAGCCTATCCGCTAAGCAGTTGATTGAAAAGGGAAAACCTCCTACAATCGAGGGCTTGCTTGAAACCATTCGAGCGCAAATCCAACCTGACGTCGAAGCACAGATTCGGCGACGCGATTCGCAGGATAAATCCCGCACAATCGCACCGCTGAAACCCGCGCTCGATGCCATCGTGATTGACAACGCCGAGCACAGTCCATCAGAGACTGTTGCGGTAGTTTTGTCACTCTGGAAATTGCGCTTAAAGTAACGAGCCGTAACGAGCAAACCGATTCATCAACCTAACCTCTACTCCAAAGCAATATCGCTGCGGCGAGAGCCAACCGAAAGTTACCTCCCTAATGTCAGAAGAAAATATTTCCTTCGCCGATCTGTTTGAAGAGAGCCTTGTCCGTAAGGAAATGCGCTTGGGCGAAGTCATCACGGCAGAAGTCGTGCGCGTTGACTACAACGTCGTAGTCGTAAACGCCGGTCTCAAATCCGAGGCCTATGTTCCGATTGAAGAATTCAAAAATGACCGCGGCGAAGTCGAAGTACAAGCTGGCGATTTCATTCAGGTAGCGATCGAAGCCATCGAAAACGGCTTCGGCGAAACCAAGCTCTCGCGCGACAAGGCGAAGCGTCTGGCCTCTTGGTATTTCCTCGAGAACGCCATGAACCAAGGCGACATCGTCTCGGGCATGGTCGTTGGCAAAGTCAAGGGCGGTTTGACCGTCATGACGCACGGCGTTCGCGCCTTCCTGCCCGGTTCGCTCGTTGACATGCGTCCTATCAAGGACACCTCGCCATACGAAGGTAAAGAGCTCGACTTTAAAGTCATCAAGCTCGACAAAAAGCGCAACAACGTGGTCGTTAGCCGCCGCGCTGTGCTCGAAGTTTCCATGGGTGCCGAGCGCGACAAGTTGCTCTCGACGCTGGCCGAAGGCGCGACCGTCACCGGTACCGTTAAAAACATCACCGACTATGGCGCCTTCGTGGACTTGGGCGGTATCGACGGCTTGCTGCACATCACCGATCTGGCATGGCGTCGCGTCAAGCACCCATCGGAAGTGCTCACCGTGGGTCAGGAAGTTACGGCCAAGGTTCTCAAGTTCGATCAAGAGAAAAACCGTGTTTCACTCGGCCTCAAGCAATTGGGCGACGATCCGTGGGTTGGCTTGGCGCGTCGCTACCCACAGGGTACGCGTCTGTTCGGCAAAGTCACCAATATCACTGACTACGGCGCCTTCGTTGAAATCGACGCTGGCATCGAAGGTCTGGTGCACGTCTCCGAAATGGACTGGACGAACAAGAACGTCAGCCCAGCCAAAGTAGTTTCGTTGGGTGACGAAGTCGAAGTCATGATCCTTGAGATTGACGAAGACCGCCGTCGTATTTCGCTCGGCATCAAACAGTGTCAGGCTAATCCGTGGGACGAGTTCGCTGCCAACTACAAGAAGGGCGACAAAGTCTCCGGCGCGATCAAATCGATCACCGATTTCGGCGTGTTCATCGGTCTGCCAGGCGGCATCGATGGCCTCATCCACTTGTCCGATCTGTCATGGAACGTTCCCGGCGAAACCGCTGTGCGCGACTTCAAAAAGGGTCAGGAGCTGGAAGCCGCTGTTCTGGGGATCGACGTTGAGCGTGAGCGTATTTCGCTCGGCATCAAGCAGCTCGATGGCGATCCGTTCAACAACTACATCGCAATCAACGACAAGGGCGCAATCGTCAATGGCACAGTGAAATCCGCTGAAGCTAAAGGCGCTGTGATTCAGTTGGCCGATGATGTTGAAGGCTATCTGCGTGCGTCTGAAGTGTCACGTGATCGTGTGGAAGATATCCGCAGCCACGTGAAAGAGGGCGAGAGCGTCGAGGTGATGATCATCAACGTGGATCGCAAGACCCGCAACATCAGCTTGTCGATCAAGGCCAAGGACTCTGCTGAAGAGACCGAGGCAATCCGTGCGCATGCCAAAGAGTCGAAAGACGAGAGCAACACGAGCTCGGGTCTGGCTGGCTTGGGCGCATTGCTCAAGGCTAAAACGGACAACAAGGCAGAGTAGGGCACCGAGCGAGTTAAACGGTTTCACGCACCTTAGAAGTTAGAAGAGGAGAGAGTCATGACACGTTCGAGCCTGGTTGCCCGGCTGTCGGAGCGCTTTCCTCATCTGATGGCGCGTGATACCGAACTCGCGGTTCGCCTGATTCTGGATGCCATCGGCGATGCACTCGCCGAGAGCTCCAGAGTGGAAGTTCGCGGTTTCGGCAGCTTTGCGCTGTCGTACCGCCCGCCCCGCGTGGGGCGGAACCCAAAGTCCGGTGACCAGGTGGTCGTTCCGGCAAAGCATGTGCCGCATTTCAAAGCGGGCAAAGAACTGCGCGAACGCGTCGATCAGTTGCCTCCACTGATCGCGGCTTTGCCTACATCGAAATCCCCGATTTCTTCTGCCTCCGTCGCCAAGGCGTGATGGCTTTTCGTCCGCTTCGCGGCATAGACGGTCTAGAGACAGCGTACCGATATGGAATTTGAAGCTTGGTGGCTGCTTGTTCCGCTTGGCTGCTTCGCGCTCGGTTGGTTCGCTGCGCGCGTTGACATTGCCTATGTGGTGCGCGATGCGCGAGCGCTTCCCGCTGCCTATTTCCGAGGCCTCAATTTTTTACTGCGCGAGCAACATGACAAGGCCGTTGAGAGCTTTGTCGACGTGTCTCGACGCGATCCGCATGCGCTCGATCTGCAACTCGCGCTTGGGAGCCTGTTTCGTCGCCAAGGTCGGCTAGGCGAGGCGACAGGCATTCACCAATCCCTCGTTGATCGCCACGATTTGCCGAAAGACAAACGCGAACTGGCCCTCTTCGAACTGGCACAAGATTTTCACGCTGCCGGGATATTTGATCGCGCTGAGGCGGTTTACGAGTCGCTTAAGGGCACGTCCTACGAGTCGGAAGCCGTGACCCGCCTCGCGTCCGTTCTGGAACAAGAAAAGGCTTGGGAAAAGGCCATCGCCGCGCGTGAACGCATCGAGCAACTGAGCGGTGAGCCTCAAGCACGATATGTCTCGCAATATCACTGCGAGTTAGCCGAAGCGGCACTGACGAGCGGAAACACTGATGCGGTACGAACGCAGCTAGCCGCAGCGAGCGAGGCCAACCGCAACAGCGCGCGCGTGCAACTGATCGCATTTCGTGCCGCGATGAAAGCAGGCGACACGGTTGCCGCTGAAGCAGCGCTCGAAGCCCTGATGCGCGTCAAGCCCGAATTAGTCGTGCTGATCGCTGAGGATGTGGTGGCTCTCTACGAAAAGCTCGGACGCCCTGAGCTCGGCGTCGAGCGTCTCGCCGCTGCACAGAGCGAGTCCACCACCACGCTGGGTTTGTCGCGTCTGATGGATGCCTCTCTCAAAATCGAAGGCCACGACGCAGCGCTTGCGCGACTCAAGCAAGCCTTGTCTCGTCAACCTTCAGCGCGCGAAGCAGGGCGGTTGCTGGAACTCGAAAGTGGCAAGGCTGAAACTGACGCCGGAAAGACGATGCTCGACACCGCGAAATTGCTGTACCGGGCCACCGACAAAGTGCCCGGTTTCAACTGCGGTCAATGTGGATTTCGCGCGCCAAGGTACTACTGGAAATGCCCTGGTTGTAATGCATGGGAGAGCTTTCGCGCGACGCCTTTGGGCGACTAGCAAGGCGCTTTTTGTCGCAGCGCAGCAGTCTGGAAACGCCAAAGTTTGATTAAAGCGATAAATTAATTAAACTTCATAAACTGTTGATTTATTGGATTAACTTATCTCAAAGTTAAAGTCACTTTTCGTTTGTCGCGAATGCGGGGCCAGCGCAAGCAAATGGCAGGGCCAATGCTCCGGCTGTAACGCATGGAACACGCTCGAAGAAACGCGCGCCGACGCGAACACGCGAGCGCGCGCAGCGCCGTCCGGTCCGCGGCGTGCGATCAAACTCTCCGAAGTCAGCCGTGAATCCATTCAGCGCTGGCCGACCGGTTTGCCGGAATTTGATCGCGCCTTGGGCGGGGGCTTGGTGCCCGGCGGCGTCATTTTGTTGGGTGGTGACCCCGGCATCGGCAAATCAACTTTGACTTTGCAGGCTGTTGCCGCGCTGGCAAGTTCTCGCCGCGCACTTTATGTGTCGGGCGAGGAATCCGCCGCGCAGGTGGCCTCGCGCGGCGAGCGCTTGGGCCTTGATTTGGCGCTGATTGAAATGCTGGCTGAGACGTCACTTTCGGCCATTCTTGGCGAAATTCAGGCGTCGCAGCCGCAGGTCGTGATCATTGATTCGATTCAGACACTGTTCAACGAAGAGTTGTCGTCCGCGCCAGGGTCGGTCGTTCAAGTGCGCGAATGTGCCGCTGCACTGACGAGGCTTGCAAAGCAAACCGGCACCGCCATGATTCTGGTCGGGCATGTCACGAAAGAGGGCGCAATCGCGGGCCCTCGCGTGCTGGAGCATCTGGTTGATACGGTGATCTATTTTGAAGGCGAAGCCGGCTCCAATCTTCGCATCATTCGTGCACTTAAAAATCGCTTCGGCGCAGCCAACGAAATCGGCGTGTTTGCCATGCTGGAGGACGGCTTGCGCGGTGTTAGCAATCCGTCGGCCATGTTCCTGCAACGCGGCGAAGCACTTGCGCCGGGAAATGCGGTGTTTGCTGCGATCGAAGGTTCGCGGCCCATGCTCGTGCAGGTTCAGGCGCTGGTGGACCGCGCCGCCGGGAATCCGCGACGCGTTTGCACTGGATTTGACGCGCAACGTCTGGCCATGTTGCTCGCAGTAATGAATCGGCATCTTGGCAGTGAGCTTGGTGGTTTCGACGTATTCGTTAACGTGGTCGGTGGACTGCGCGTTACCGAACCGGCCGCCGACTTAGCGATAGTCGCGGCGATATGGTCTTCACTGTCGGGGGTAGCAATTTCTGCCGATATCGCAATCTTTGGGGAAATCGGTTTGGGCGGTGAAGTACGTCCAGTGGTGGGAAGTGCACTTCGCGTCGCGGAAGCCGATAAACTTGGATTTGCGTCGGTCATCAGCCCGCCAGTGAATCGGCAAGCGAGAGGTCGGGTGGACGAAGACTTGCTTCATCACGTGGTTCGCGTGGATGCGGCGATTGAACGGTTACGAAACGGTGCATAGACTGTTTGATTTGCCTGTCCGATTGTTCGGGAATTTATATTATGTTAAATACAACCATTCTTTCGATCGGCTACCGATCTCATCGAAATAAGCACGAGTCGAGCAACCGTTAAAAACATGACGTCCCCGCCCATCCAGCCCCAAGACGACGCCGTGCTACGCCTGCGTGAAGCAATCGCAGTATTGCGCTCGGGTGACTTTGATGGCGCGACCAAGCTGCTGTCTGATCCGTTATGGGATGTACTCGAGGCGAAATTCTGGAACGCTGAACACCCGCTGCCCGCGTCCGCGCTGCAGGCGCTCGACGCTTACGTAAACCTCGGGAAATCGCTTTGGCACAAAGCCGGTCTGGGTCAAGGGCACCCCATCGCACTGTATCGGACCACATTGTTGTCCAGCAAGGCTATTGAAACGGCGCTTCGTGTGCTCGCACGCATATACGCTGGCTGCAATTTGGGATTCCGCAGCCCTCCCCCCGGATTTTGGCGCACGGTATACGCATTGACCGGTTACATCATTTCCGAGCGTTTCACGGATCGCACCAATCGGGTCGCGTTGACCAACCAGTCGCTACAACTCTGGCTGATGGCGTGGCTCAACCCGTTATCGCTGGCCCCCGGTCGCTTGCCTGTGGCAGTGCGGCTGGTCGGAATTCTCTCAAAAACTTGCAGTTACACACTCTCCTCGCCTACACACGCAGGATCAGGATTAGCAGCCGCCGATCTGATGAGCGACACGCCACCCATGCCTTTCGCCCGAGTGCCTGCTATGTGGGAGCCGATTGCTCCGCTATACATTAATGCGCAGGATGCGGCTTTCACCATCCGCGAATTAACCAGTCCGTCGCAGCGAACGTCACCGAATGATGTTTATGATTCGCTGCTGCAGTCAGCGCTGCAAGTTGGATTGACGCACCAGGAAATGCAGGATTTCGTTCGTCGAGCGATGCGCGAGTTCGGATACAGCAACGCCCGCTCGATACCACGTGTTGGTCGTGCCGATTCCGTCACTGTCGTGATTGGCTTTATCGATGTGTGGAACGCCGTCCAGTCGCAATCTAAAGCAGGACCAAAAGGCAAGTTAACGACTCCGATTCATTCGGCAGTCGTAGTTAATCATAGCGACGGCGGATTTTTATTGCGCGTTGCCGTTACCGAACCATTACTTTCCGTCGGTTCATTGCTGTGCCTACGAGGCAGCGATGCGGAGCCTTGGTCTCTCATCGCTGTTCGCTGGCTGGAAGAAACCGACGGCACCGTTATGATTGGCACCGAAGTGCTTTGCAATTTTGGTGAAGCCCGCATAGCGCAACATCCAGAATCGGCGCAACACTTGCCAATTCTGACTTACCAAAAAGAAGAGTCCTCATGGGTTATTGCGCCGTACGATTCAAGTCGCGCAAATAGTGTTTCCCAGCTGCAGGTCGAAAATGAGTCGTGGGTGGTAGCCGTGGCGACAGAACTTGGTTCGGATTGGCAGCGAGGATTAGTACTGGACAACACGGCTTTCAAGCCGGAATAGAGCAAGTTGATCGCAAAAATTTGCAACTCATAGAGAAACTCGTCTAATCGTCAGGCTCAATACTATGCACAACAGGTGACGTTACCGACGGACGGCGCTGTACAGGTGCGAGGGCGGCCAGCAGCATCGACGTACATCGCTGACGTGCGAGAGGAATAGGTTGCGTCGAACCGAATACAACCAGCAATAAACACCCCAGCAGTGTCCCTCGAGAATCCAGCACTATCGTAGCGTATGCTGCTTCCGACTGTGTTGTTGCCTAGCGCTAAGTAGCTCGATACGCTGTCTCTGGTAAGAATTGTTTGAAAATCTGTCCCGTCCGTATTCAGCACCACAGTCTGCCAGCCGGATATCCAGCCTGTCCCGGCTACTGTAGGGCGTACCAAAACGGGTTTGGCCAACTTTATTGCTTCAGCGCGCGCATTCATAGTGTCGGACTGAAGAGTACTTACTACGGAACGCAATTGCGAGTTCACAATAAAGGTAGTGAAGGACGGAACAGCAATAGTCGACAAAATAGCCAGCACTGCCATCGTAACAAGCATTTCAAGCAGAGTGAATCCGCGGGAACGACTCCGATGACTGTTGTGAATCAAGCGATCATTCATCACCGTGGCCAGCAGTTTTGAGTTGAAGCCGTGGCTGGAAGGCACGAAGCCTGCCCACGCGAAGTAAATGTCATTTGTGAAATTGTCGTGTCCGTCCATGTACCAGCGGGCACGGAAGTTATTGCAACACAGTTATCAATAGTGTTTCCGGCACCTGCACCGCAGGCCGCAGCAGAAAGCTTCCATTTTGCGCCGTCGTATCCTGAGTCGCCGGACCAATTCTTGAATGTCGAATCAGCGGCTGCATCTGACACTGCCTGATACGTATTGTTTTGTGTGAAGAACCGCTCCTGCTGTTGCATCATCGTAAACATCGATGCTCTCGCATCTGCGCGGGCTCCCTTTCGTACGCTTTCGTAGTACGACGGCAACGCGATGGCCGCCAAAATTCCGATAATGGCGATTACGATCAGCAATTCAATCAATGTAAAACCTGCGTTCGACACTTCGGTGGAGTTGTTTCGCAAAGTAATCACGGGTATGAGGCTTTCAACTTATCATAGTCGACCACTTCGCGCCAGCTGAGTCGATTTAACTGTTGCTTCGTAGTAACGCCCAATTTGCCCAAAGGCTTCCCAGCGCTCACATTACCACTCCCATCGACGGGCGTCCCGACAAAGGTCAACACTAGCGGTGTGGTGGTTTGCAAAGCGAACCCCTGCCCTGACGTGTTTGTTCGATTGTCTACGTCGGGTTGGAGAATATTGGGAGCTGGCAAAAAACCGTCACTCGAGAGATCGCACGTCGTGCCGTTTGACAAACCGCTGGCACCATTTACAGCACATTGTCGTCCGCCGTAAGCTGCGCATGCGGTGGCCGAAGGCGTTGCGGCCGCGAGCGTATTGAAGTAAACGTAGCTGTTGGAAACCGCCAAGTTGGTTGCCTGCCGTTCGCCGTTTGACGTGCCTGGGAAATTGAAATACCACCCCTTCTTTTTGGTGCCAGAAGTGGGGTAGCCATAGTCGAAGCCCGAACCTGCCACACTAAAGGTTGTGCCAGTGCCGCTCGCTGTGCGTTGCGCCAACTCGCTCAGCCCAGCTGTACGCGACGCATTTGTGTTGGTGAGATCATCCCAGATACCGTACATGGCCTGTTGTTTGTAGTTTGCGCTAACGGTGTCCGTCGCTTCGATAAATTTACCCGTGCCAAACACTACGACGTTTGAACGACCCGGGCCCGCGCCAACAACAGGCTCAATGGTTATCGGCTGGCGGTTATTGCTGCCGTCCACAGCCGTAAAAATCGGTTTTCCAGAGGCGCCACCAAAAGCTAAGACGTTCGATGCGGAGTACGGCGGCACTACCGACGAAAAATCGAATTTCCAAAGATTTCCCTGAATATCGCCGCTGTATAACGTTACGACTTCCCCATCGGTTCCAAGAGCCGCTCCCGGCGAAAGTAACGCATTAGCTTTCGACGAGTCTTGGAACGAGGTCGGCAAATCAATTCGATAGTAGTTGCTTCCCAGAGTCCAAGGTGTCGAACTCGGCTTCGCCACGTCAAGGATAAATAATGCACTTTGGTTAGCTGTGTCATGCCTCACGGGCAGCGTCAAGGGTGGAGTATCAACTTTATTGTTGTTATATCCACTAGGTACCACTACGAACCACTTAAATGAGTTAACACCGGTGCGGAATTTTAAAATCCTTGCTGCACTGGTGAGGTTTCCCATCTTAGGGTCGTCGGTATCGGAAAAGTCCCACAACACAGAGGTGGAGTTCGCTGAGAATGCGGCTGGGTCTGTTACGTTTAAGGCGAATACGCCCTGACTGCCTCCGCCGTAACCTGAAACCAAAATTGACCTCCAGTCGCTGGCAGCGCCTGTAAACGCAACCTGCGCTTCTCCTATTACGGGAGGAGCATCGACCATCGGCTGCCGTACGAAATTAGGAGACGTTGTGGCAGGCAGTTTGTTGACCAGTACTCTCGGCACAAACGCGAACAACTCACCCCCATTTGCAGCCGAAAATGCGTGCAAAACGCCATCATTTGTACCTACGTACACCACCGGCGTGCGATTCATGTTTCGATAAAACGTTGCGAAGCTGGTACCGGGCAGAGTCGAGCCGGGTTTCGAACCAACATATATTGGTGCCGAGTTAACGATGGATGCAACAAGTGACGTCCTGTCCCGGAACGGTAGGGGGCTCGTCGCGGTACCCTTGCTCACTTCGTCCACACGCGAGCCGCGCAGGTATGACACCCGACGAGCCCCTAATCCATCGACAACTCCGGTATCGGGATCCTTATTAAAAAAGGCTTGCTGAGCCGTATCGAGGCTTGCCCACTGAAGCGCAATTGGCGTGCCGTCGGTCTGGGTGGTTACGATATTTCGTGATCCAGGGCTTTTCGACGGTATGCCTTGACCGACGTTGCCGGTCAGCTGATCGGCGGCATTCCACGTGGGTGCGTTAGCGACAGTTACCGCACCCGTCGTGGTGTTGAGCGTTAGCGCAAATGACACGACGGTACCCGCGTCATTTTGAGCATCGAGGCGCGAAACGTATGCGGCCGTTCCGGTGCTTGACACTCTCGTACCGCTTACTGAGCCCCCAGCGAGAGTACCCGTACTCCTAGCAATCGACGCGAACGCGGCGCGCAACGAGTTAATCATTTTTTGCGGGCTTGAGGCAAGAAAAAACGTTTTAGGCAGCGGCCAACCGTTGTCATCAACGCCAGACGCCCACTTGGTTGTAGCGGCAGCGCCCGATGGTGGAATCGTGAATGGGCTGCCGTCGTTATTCAGATTGTCGAACCCACCATATTTTGCGGCTAAATAGAGTTGCTGGTTTCGTTCGCGGTTTGTAATCGTCCCATTACCGCTTTCATCGACGTTAACAACATAACTTTTGACGCGGATGTTTGGCTTGTCAGTCCGAATGGATTGTGTGTTCGCCCAATAAGCGAGGCCAGCTATATAAAAAGAAGCGTTCGAAGAACCCGTGTTCGCCGTGCCCAAGGAGGCTAGTGTGGCGGCTGCGAGCGGGTTCGTTGGGGGATTTGCGAGCTCAAACGCACCCACAGTATTTGTCCATGTCACCACGTTAGGTTCGCCGGCGCCAATGCCGCGAGCGCTGTCGCCACTGCCGTCAGTTCGGGCGTTGCCGGGCAACGTTTTGTCGTTGTGCGTGTAGGCGTCGGCGATTTGGATGATGCTGGTGCTTTGGCACGCGGAAGTAATTGGGTCGGGCACAGCCGTAGAGAGCCAATTTGTGTAAATTGGAAAGCCGTCATACATTTGTTCGGTGAACGGAGTCGCCGTGACTTGAGGGGACGCAGCCTGCCCCTGGATGTAACGTAATCCTTCGTAATAGAGTTCGCTGACCGGGTCATTGCCTTTGTACATCACCGAGCTGCCCAAAGCGGTGGTAAGCGCCGTTGCAGACTGTCTCACGCGACCGAACCGGTTCAGATAGTTTGCGACACCGCTGTATGTCGTTCCAGCTTGAAGCGGCAGGGGAGCGTCGATATAAATGCCGGTATCCGGGTCCCATTCCGGAGCGGGATTCAGGCCTCTGTTGAACCCGGCATCGAAAGAATATTTCCCAACAAACCTCATCGGTGCACGAAGCACACCGCCGTATCGCGCGTTCCCCGAGTCCAATGCATATCCAAATGCCGCGAACCGAATAGTGTCCGCGTATTGCTGCATCAGTCCTGTTGGCTTATAAAAGCCCGACGGCTGGATTCGGCAGAGGTCGCTTCTAACAGGTCCTTCAATGGAATCACACACATCGACTGCTGCTCTCAGCACCGCTAGATTGGCATTATTTCCCGGAGCGGCACAGGTGCCACCTGCTGCTGTGCCAATGTAAATTACGTAACGGCAACTCGCGATGTACACAGGTCCAGCGAAAGGCGTGTACAACCTGGCATTCGTAGCCGACTTGCCAGGAAAGTATGAACCGTTGTAATAGTCGGTAGGAATGTCGGCGCGCTGCAGGATCGTTTGCGATGATGTTTCATAAATTCGATCACCGCCCGTGAGCGCATATCGAAGTGAGTCGATAGCGGACTGCGCCGCCCAATTCATGAAATTTCCGCTGTATTCGCCTGCCCCGCCGCACTGGCGAGTCACCGCAGCCTTGCTCCGCTTGAAGTACCCTGCAGGTGCCCCGGTTCCAGGCTGGTCCGCCCCCAAAGCCGCAGGCACCCCAGCCGTTACGTATAGGTAACACGTATCGGAGTCCCAGTATCCCAACGTAATCAAATTGTTGTTGTACGTGGTGCCCCGGTACGCAGCGCCCACAGTTGGAAACTCGACCGAAAGAGACAGTAATAGATTCGACGCAGGTCCGCGGCCAGACGCAAGTACTGGCGAATCCGAAAGATCAACGGTTGCTTGAGCTCGCGAATCGGACGCGACCAAAAAAAGTGCGAGCGCTAGGGCGATGACCGATGGGCGAGTAAGGTGGATCAACATTTGAATTGGGACTTTCTAACAACAGCTTGGAGCACTACCTTCACGTCTGATCTGGTGGCGTACCCGATTGCGGTGATGAGGTAGAGCGAATTTGCTTGAGTTCGTCCAGTACTGGTATCGGTAAGCGTGAAGCGCGACGCGACGTCCTGCTCGCGATCAGAAACCGGTTCGATAATGTATTTCGGTGTATTTGCGGGCAACCAAGATTTCGTCGAGCCCTGCGTTGGATAGAAATTGCCACCAGTGAAGGTGCCAACCGGGACGCCTTGTGTCGACCAGTTCACAGAGAGCCAGGCGGGAGTCTGCCCGGCTTTGTCTTTGGCGCACTTGCCAAGGTCGGCAGTGGTCGACAGGCATCCGCTATCGGGGAAAGCCAAACCCTGGCCGCAAAAGTCTTTTCCTCTACCAGTCCCAGCCTTGTCATAGATGTCTTCTTGACCGTCTGCTAATGCGGTCTCGGCTGCCTGCAGCGCGAGCTCTCGGTCTCGATCTGCGCGGGTGCTACGTTCACCGCTAAGGGCAAAACGGGCGGACGTGGCCGCGAGCGCAGCAACCACAACGATCATCAAAAGTGTGACGACCAACGAAATGCCGCGCTGACGGTAGCGGCGAATAATCTGATCACTCACGGTAGAAAGCACTTCCTCGGTTTCGTAAATGGACTGTAAACGTCACGACTCGACGCAAACGCGAATCAAGTGGCGGCACATAAGTGGTAGCCGGATCTGTGGCCACGGCCAAGTCCTTTCCAAGCGGATAGAGTGTCACTGGCGCGGCGGGCACTGGGGCTGTGTTTAGGTCCCCTCGAAGCACCAGGCCAAAGCGAACCGCAACAACGTTCTGCCAAGCGTTTACAGCCGCAGACGCGGTACTTTTTGCAGGCTTGGTAATCGTCAAGGTATCCACCTGATCCGCTCGAACCCACTTGAACTTTTCGGGAACTCCGTCGGGGCCACCTGTTCCGGCGGTATCAGTTAAGTCGTCTCCGACCTCATACATCACTTTGAAAACTTCGACGCCTCTGACTAACGCAATTCCGTCTACAACGACTTTTGACGCACAATTTAGTTCCGGTTCGCCAGTCACACCATTCACGGCTACTGAGAGCACGCTCATTGCTCGTTTCGGCGGTGCCACCAAATTACTAGGAATCGGACTGCCAGAGCAGTCGACAATCGAGCCATCGGGCACTGCCGTCGGTACTGGCGGGTTAGCCGCAGTGTTTATCGTACTTTGCCCCTGAAATTGAACAACTAACGTGTCCGTGTAGTACGGTCCTGAAAGAGTGCCGGTGACGCCTGGATCACCAGCGACGATGTTGGCGACCGTCAACACTTTGTTGTTGAAACCACACAAATCGGCCTGAACGCACGTCGGTTCACCCGACCATGCAGCCACCGACTGGGACCTGCCGAAATCGGCGGCAAACTCTGAATAGTCCTCATACCCCGCCTGCTGAACCATTCGCCGCAAAATATAGGTGGCAAAGCGCCCGGAATCCTGCAGTTGAGAGGCGCTGTCTACGGAGGTAAAGGCTTGCCCGCTCAACAAGTAAACACCCGACGCAGCAACGATGATGACGAGGGAAATCGTCATCGCGATCAACAATTCAATCAGCGTTACACCGGCGACCTTGGTGCGGCGACTAACTCCACCTAAAACCGTGCTGCCGCGGCTACGAAGCAGGCTCATTTTCATCCTCGAGCCCCGGGAGTAATCACGATCACGGCACGAGGCACAAGCGAAGTGTCTACACTGCCTGAACTATCGCGCGATGCCCACGCCATCTTTACTACGACCATGGGATTCGTGCCCGGCGTGCAGCTCCATTGAGAAGCACTACCCGAATTCGCTGTTAGCGAATCCAAGCAGACTTTGACTTTAATTCCGGGAATACTGCCTTTACCAGTACTGCCACCAGTGCGTAAACGGTCAGTCCATTCCTTCATGTCCCACGACGCACGTTCGAGCTCAGAACAAAAGGCAGTGTTGCAATTGACAGTGGCTGTCGGCCAGGCGCTCGCGGTGCTGTCAAAGAGATACGGGTTGCCGGTCGTCAGACGCGAAATGTTGGGGTTACCCATCATTCGCTCGCCCAACTCGCGTGCGTAAACTGAGGCGCCGCTGGCGTTTCCCTGTTCCGAGACGGCTCGCATCGAGTTGATCAACAATCCTGCCGTGCCAAGCAAGCCGATTGAGAGAACGATGATCGATACAAGCACCTCAATAAGCGTCGCGCCGCGCTGCGCTCGTTGACGTGTATTAAGTCGTTTATTCATTTGGTAAGAATAGCTGGACTCAATCTAGCCATCTAGTGTCGTCCGACAGTCGGTTCAGTTAAGCGGAGCGCAGGATAACTGAGGCCCGCTGAAAATGGTTTGTTGCGCTGCGCTTTCGTCCAGCCATGCCGCTAGCTGAGTAGGCTCGTCGGCAATCGAAATTCAACGCTCTCGCTCTCTCCGCCCGCAATTACGACGTCACTGAATCCGTAAGTGCTCAACAGCCCCAACACCGCTGCCACAAGGTGCTCAGGAGTGGAGGCACCTGCCGTTACGCCAACTTTATCTCGCGAGTCAAACCATGCTCGGTCAACTCCGCGGACATCGTCCACCAAATACGCCTTAGCCCCCAACCTCTCCGCCACCTCCCGCAACCGATTTGCGTTGGAGCTTGCCTTCGACCCGACCACAATAAAAACGTCAACATTGGGCGCGATGTCCTTCACCGCATTCTGCCGATTGGTCGTGGCGTAGCAAATGTCGTCTTTTCTGGGCGGCCGAATCGCCGGGAACGCCTTTTGCAGCGACTCGACGACTCGGGCGGTGTCGTCAACGGAGAGCGTGGTTTGGGTGACGAAGGCTAGTTTTGCAGGATCCCTGACTTTGCCGCTGGCGGCAAGCGCGGCGACATCACTTTCGTCCTCCACTAGGTAAATGCCCTCTTCCGCCTGGCCCATGGTGCCTTCGACTTCGGGGTGGCCTTCGTGGCCGATCATGACGATCTCGGTGCCGGCTTTGCGCAGTTTGGCGACTTCGACGTGGACTTTGGTGACGAGCGGGCAGGTTGCGTCGAAGACGCTGAAGCCTCGTCGTGCGGCCTCGTGCCGCACTGCCTGCGACACACCGTGCGCGCTGAACACCAGCGTCGCGCCGGGGGGCACATCGGCCAGGTCCTCGATGAAGATCGCGCCCTTGGCCTTCAGGTCGTTGACCACGTAGGTGTTGTGCACGATCTCGTGACGCACGTAAATCGGCGCACCGAACTTGATGAGCGCGCGTTCGACGATCTCGATCGCGCGATCGACCCCGGCGCAAAAACCGCGTGGCTCGGCGAGCACGATGTCCTGCAGGCCCGAACTCATCAAAGCACTCCGATCAACTGCACTTCGAAGGTCACCGGCCGGCCCGCGAGCGGGTGGTTGAAGTCGAACACGACCACGTCGCCATCGATCTCGCGCACCACGCCGGCATACGCACCCTGCCCGTTCGGGGTGGGAAACTGCACCACATCGCCAGCGCTGTAGCGCTCGTCCGGGTCGCCCAGCTCGTTGAGTAGCGCGCGCTTCACGCGCTGCAGCAGCTCGGGGTTGCGCTCGCCGAAGGCCTCACCCGGCGCGAGCTCGAACGACTGGCGCGTGCCTTCGGGTAGACCGAGCAAGCGCGCTTCAATCGCCGGCGCGAGTTCGCCAGTGCCGAGCGACAGCGTTGCCGGCTTGTCGTTGAAGGTATTGATCAGGTCGGCGCCGTCAGGCCCGGCGAGGCGGTAATGCAAGGTCAGGAACGACCCCGGTTGGACTTGGTTCAAGAGAAATCCTGGTGCGGTGGGCACGTGGCGTGCTGCCGATAGAGTGTGGCGGAGATTTTACGAGGCATGGCGGGGCAAACGCGCCCGCTGCGTGTAACGACTTTCGTAACGACAGATTATGAGCCTGTTACGAGACTCGTGACATGCTTCGCAAGATTGCAGAACCAGCAACGGTCGTCGGACGTCGTATCCGAGCACGACGCAAAGAGCTGGGCTGGTCGCAGGAAAAAGTTGGGGTGCTCATCGGAATCGATGAGTCCAGCAGCAGAGCCCGGATTAGCCGCTACGAGCGTGGTGTTCACGAACCTCCGGTTGCTACCGCCAGACTAATCGCGAATGTCCTCGGCGTTTCGCTTCCCTACCTCTACTGCGAAGACGATGCGGTCGCCAGCCTGCTGATGGCTTTGCAAACGCTCCCAGCTGAGCAACGCACGAGGCGCGCGAAACAGTTGCTCGCAACGATCGGTTAGGGCGCAACCGCGCCTTGGCGCTACTGTCCAACAACTTGCGACCCCGAGCTTTGAGGCCGGCACCCTGTTCGTCGAGCTTGGCGGCCCTCCACCCGGACTTTTCCTGCAGCGCGGCGGTGCGTTCGCGACGCCACTGGGTCTGCTCCTGCGCTCGCGCGGGACGATGCGCCACGGCCGGGCGCAAGTGTTCTCAATCGCGGAGGGCGAGGAGTGCACAGTCCGGTTGGCCAGATATAGCGGCAGGCGGAGAAACGGACAAGATGCCCGATCTAGGGCGTTCGACTTTTCGGAATAGGGCAAGATCGCGGCGGTGAACCTGCCACCGATTCCTTGCCGACTTCCGTACATGACCGCGGGCCAAGGGCGCCAACGACACGCCACGGGAACAACTCGGCTTGTTCAGGGCGCTTTAGATCGTTACCCACGCGTCTACCCGCGCGAGGTCGTCAAGCGTGCGCTCGAGCTGCATGCCGGCGCGGTCGTGCTCGCGCACAACCACCCGTCGGGTGCGGCCGAGCCGTCGCGCGCACACGAGCTCCTGACCCAGACCCTGAAGAGCAAATGGCAAGCTTGGCATTTGTTCTTGAATGACAAGGAATCCGTAATGCGAAGCATGGGCTGCTGACGAGGGCTGTTGTCGAGCATCGAGTGCAGTCTCCAGCTTCGCGTTACTGCAAGGTCACAGGGAATCGAGCCAGGTGAGCAAGTCGGGGTTTCGCCGCCATCTGGGCGGGCTCCCCGGACGGGTGGATCGATCTACTTGCTCAAGGGCGCGCCGCTTGGTTTCGATGTTCGCCCGCGCGTAGTGGTTCGTCGTGTCGAGGCGGACATGTCCGAGGAAGCTCCTGATCACCGTGACGTCCACCTCGGCGGCAACCAGTTGGACGCCCGCAGTGTGGCGGAACGTGTGTGGGTGCACGCGCTTCTGCCGCAGCGACGGAAGCTCCTTGCCGGCCGCTTGCACGTACTGTGCGAGCTTGAACCGAACTCCGGCGGCACCAAGTGGCTGACCATACCGGTTGATGAACAGCGGTTCGTGATCAGGCCTGGGCTGGCGCTTCAGTAGCGCCGCCAGCAATGCCGCCGTCTCCGGCCACACCGGACAGATCCTCTCCTTGCGTCCTTTGCCGAAGAGCTTGACCTGAGCCGGGGACACCAGCCTGATGTTGCTCGGGCATAGACTCAGCGCCTCCTGGATGCGCGCGCCGGTGTTGTACAGGAAGGCCAGCAAGGCCTGATCGCGCTGCCCTTCAGGGGTCGACCGATCAGGCTGACGCAAGATCGCGGCGACCTCCTCACAGTCGAGGTATTCGGGTTCGGTTCTGGGACCCTTCTTTGTCGGGATGCGCAGGACCGCGGCACACTGCATGGCTGCCAGCGGCTCATGGTCTGCGACGTATCGGAAGAAGGATCGGATCGCCGCCAATCGACAGTTGCGCGTGCCGATCGAGGTGCGCCGTTGTGTCTCGACGTACTTCAGGAAGGCGAGCACATCGTCGGCGGTCAGATCGGCGAGCGCAAGTGCGCTTACCGAACGATGGCGGCGCTCTGCGACGAACCGCAGGAACATACGCCAGGTGTCGCGGTACGACAGCACCGTATGCCGCGAGCAGTTGCGTTGCTCGGCGAGCCACTCGTGGAAGAAGGCGTGGAGCCAGTATGCGAGGCGGTCCTTGGTCATGACTGTTCCCCCGATGCCTGAAGCGCACCAGCACACCGTCGCCGGTACCGCTCACTCGCTTGCTGAAGGAGTTCAGGCGTGATGTTGAGGTACACCAGCGTCGAGCCGATGTCCTTGTGGCCGAGGTACGTCGACAGGTGTGGCAGTTGGCTTTGAGGGTTCACGCCGTCCCGGTACCACTGCATCATCCGGTGCCCGACGAACGTATGCCTCAGATCGTGGACTCGCGGCCCGCTTTGGCCGTGTTCGGGCTTGAGGCCTGCGCTGCGCAATACGCGGATCAACAACTGCTCGGTTGTGCCGTAGCTGTAACCCTGCCGGCGCAACGGCGACCACCACATCGGGGCCTCCGGCACGCTCGGCGCACCCGCCGCGGCGCGCGCGTCAAGATAGGTGCGCAGTACGCTGACCACACCTGTGGCCAGCGGCAGCCGTCGCGACTTGAAGAACTTCGTGTCCCGGATCTCGATCTGTCCGCCCTCCACGTCCAAGTCACCGAGCGTGAGCGAGACGATCTCTCCGAGCCGCAGGCCTGCGCAGTACGCCAGGGTGATCATCGCGTGCAGCACGATGGGTCGCAGCGGTGCGTTGTGCGAAGGGAACTCTCGCGCAACATCGAGCAGCCGCTTGATCTCCGCCTCCGTGAAGAGATATACGGCCGCCGCTGTTGCTGTACCACCCGACGCTGCAATCCCACGTCAATCGACAGGACCCTCGTGGTCGTGTCCTTGCGGTGCAACGCCTTGGACAGGACCAGCCCACACTGCTGGACCTGCAGCTGATGTCGAACACCGCGGGCCTCGTGGCCCCAAGCCTTGAGCTGCTCTGGGAGCGAAGCGGCCGCCAGGCCAGGATGGCGCTGCAGGAACCGATCGAAGCGCAGCAGATCACGCATCCGTACGTCGTACCGATAGCCAAGGCCCTTCATGCGCATGACGTGCTCTTGCATTGCCGCGCCGAGAACACTGCCCCCATGGCTTGAGGGGCCGCAGCCGTTGCAAGGCGAGCTCGAAGTCGTCCTGCAACAGAGCTTGGACGATGGGGTTCAGGTGGCGGCCGTATTGCGAGCGCAGTTGAGCGAGCACATGAAGGTGTCCCCCGGCGGCCGAGCGCCAGTCGAGGTAGCGGGCAATCACGCACGCTCGATGCACCACATTGGCCAGCGGCGATCGCTGGATGTCCTGCTGCAACCATGCGCGCAAGGTCTCCATCGAGGGGCGTGTCGACGCTTCGCGATCCGACACGAACGCATCGAAGGCACGCAGCAGACCGGCATAGGTGTAGCGAGACTTGAGTCCGATCGCCTGCGCGTCCAGGAACTTGTCGACAGTTCCTTGGGTTCTCATCGCGACACCTCCGGCAGATCCAGCGCGACCGCCCGCAATTCAGCGGTTGCCAGCTTCAGGTAAACGGCCGTGGACTGTTCGCTGCGGTGGCCAAGGACGTCCCCGATCACTTTGATTGACACGCCCCCGCTCAGCAGGGACGCGGCGCGGCTGTGCCTGAAGACATGCGCGCCGCGCTTGCCCGCCAAAGACACGTTCACCGCCTTAAGTCGGCGACCTACGATGGATGTGCACCAGGACCACCGCCGCCGCATTGCGCGCCAGCGATTCCTTGACGACCTCGCGCGGATAGACCGACGTCTGGCTCACCGTGCCACGGAACAGTTCGACGTACTCGATCAATGCATGCTGCGCATCGAGCATCAGCACGGCGAAGACCTCGTGCTCCAGTCCACCCAGCCGCACCCGCAGGAAGTCGCGCACCGTCTGCGGCGAGTTCAGCACCTCGCGTCCCTGCAACTGTTGCCAGAGCAACGATTGCGCCGCCTGCAGCACCTCATCGGCCGCCGCCGGCCGGTAGGCGCCTGCGACATCGCGAACGAGAAGGACAGAAGAAGATTCGATCGAGGAGACAAGATCGTGTGCCATGGTCGGCTCCGTGCATCGGGCGGGATTGCCCGAGACGTCGCCAGCACGGCGCAGCGCAGCCGTCAGGGTTCGCAGACGGCCGCGGGCCGCGAGCACGCAGCGAAGCAGCGCGCGCAGACCTTGACGGCGAGAACGCCGTGGTACGTTGAAGGAGCAGCAAGCCGCCCCGCTCCACCCTTCGAAGGCATCGGCAAGCGAAGCGCGCAGACGTGAGGGATCGACGCCGACTGGCCGCGACTCGCTGCGAGGCGCGGGGCAACGCCCGGGAGCCCGACGGCACCACGTACCGGCACATCCGAACGACTAGCAGCAATGCACCATCACCTGGATGTCAGACTGCACCGACGATCGATCGCGCGTCACGCCCCATGACTGATCCACCACGCCGATAGACACTTCGGCAATCGGCCACCCAGACCGCATCGAAGGACATCCCATGAGCATCCAGACCGTCTTCGCGCACGTCAGCTGCGCCGACCTGAAGACCAGCCTTCACTGGTACGAGAAGCTCTTCGGCAAGGCGCCGATTCGCCAACCGATGCCCGGCCTGGCCGAATGGCAGTTCACCGACAGCGCCGAGGTCCAGCTGTTCGAAGACAAGACGCACGCAGGGCACAGCACCCTGACCCTCGGCGTGCTGCCGATCGAACCGGAACGGCAGCGACTCGTCGACGCGGGACTGAACCCGGGCCCGATCGAAGAGGCCGACGACTACTTCATCATGCGCATGCGCGACCCCGACCAGAACCTCGTGGTTTTCGCGAGCGCCAAGCACGGCTAGAAGTTCAGCTGCCCGGCGTCGTAAGCGACAGCGTGACCGAGTCACGCCGCCCTGCGTAGAAGCGTTCCAGCGCCTCGGTGAAGCACCCGTCAAAGGTCGCCAACTCGAACAAGGTCAGGCAACTGCAGAACTTGAGATCGTCCGGTGAGCCGAAGATCTCATGGGCCGTCCGCGAAGGCACCGACAGCACCGCCGTCACGCATTCCTTGAGCCGCGGTCCCAGCACCGGGTGCGCCCAGTAAGACCGGGCCTCGGTGAGATCGTGGAGCCCGTAGACCTGGGCCATCGAACTGCGGCCCAGCGCCTTCAGTTGCGGGAACACGAACCACATCCAGTGCGTCTGCTTGCGCGCCGCCTTCAGCTCCGACAACGCCGTCGCGTACACCGGCGCCTGCGCTTCCACGAACCGCCTCAGATCGCCCATCGTGTCAGGCCGCCAGTCGATGCTCGTAGTACGGCCGCTC
>JANXUB010000035.1 GCA_025352105.1 Burkholderiales bacterium
GATCACGACGTTGGCGCCGTCGATCTTGATCGTCTTCAGATCCGCCAGCCCGCCGAGGTCGACGAGCCGTTCGCTCGACGACAGGCGCAGTTTCATCGCCTGGATCAGGCTCTGGCCGCCGGCCAGATAACGCGCGTCGCCGCTGAGTGCGGCCTTGGCATCGGCGACGCTGGTGGGGCGTTGGTAGTCGAAGGTGTACATGCTTGTTTTCTCCTGCGAATCGGTGAAGTTCAGACGACGTTGTTGGCAGCGCGCCAGACGCGCTCCACGGTCGCCGGCATCGCCACGTCTTTCACACCCAGCGCGTCGGTCAACGCGTTGATGTAGGCGGGCGGCGAGCCGATCGCACCGGCCTCACCGCAGCCCTTCACGCCCAGCGGGTTGTGCGTGCAGGGCGTGACCACGTTGCTGATCTTGATGTTCGGGATGTCGCTGGCGCGCGGCATCGCGTAGTCCATGTACGAGCCGGTCAGCAGCTGGCCTGACTGCGGGTCGTAGGAGCAGCCTTCCATCATCGCCTGGCCCAGGCCCTGTGCGATGCCACCCTGCACCTGGCCTTCGACGATCATCGGGTTGACGATGTTGCCGAAATCGTCGACCGCCACGAACTGCTCGATCGCGACCTTGCCGGTTTCCGGGTCGACCTCGACCTCGCAGATGTAGGTGCCGGACGGGTAGGTGAAGTTGGTCGGGTCGTAGAACGCGTTTTCGTTCAGGCCCGGTTCCAGCTTGTCGAGCGGGTAGTTGTGCGGCACGTAGGCGGTGAGCGAGACCGCGCCGAAGGGCACCGACTTGTCGGTGCCGGCGACCTTGAACACGCCATTCTCGAACTCGATGTCGGTGTCGGCGGCTTCGAGCAGGTGGGCGGCGATCTTCTTGCCCTTGGCGATGATCTTGTCGACCGCCTTGACGATCGCCGTGCCACCGACGCTCAAAGACCGGCTGCCATACGTGCCCATGCCGAACGGCACACGCCCGGTGTCGCCGTGCACGATCTCGACGTTCTCGACCGGGATGCCGAGCTTGGCCGCCACCACCTGCGCGAACGTGGTCTCGTGGCCCTGGCCGTGGCTGTGCGAGCCGGTGAAGACCGTGACGGTGCCGGTCGGGTGCACGCGCACTTCGCCGGCCTCGAACAGACCGGCTCGCGCGCCGAGGGCCCCGGCGATGTTCGATGGCGCCAAGCCGCAGGCTTCGATGTAGCAGGAATATCCCAGGCCGCGCTTCTTGCCCTTGGCGGCCGACGCGGCCTTGCGCGCCGGGTAACCCGCCACGTCGGCCATCTGCATCGCCTTGTCGAGGTGGGCCGCGTAGTTGCCGGTGTCGTAGGTCAGGCCCACGGGCGTGGCATACGGGAACTCGGTGATGAAGTTCTGGCGCCGAATGGCGGCCGGGTCCATCTTCATGTCACGCGCCGCCTGCTCGACGATGCGCTCGACCACGTAAGTGGCTTCAGGCCGGCCCGCGCCGCGGTAGGCGTCGACCGGCGCGGTGTTGGTGAACACCGCTTTCACTTCGGCGTAGACCGCCGGGGTTTTGTACTGGCCGGCCAGCAGCGTCGCGTACAGGATCGTCGGCACGCTCGAAGCGAACGTGGACAGATACGCGCCCATGTTGGCGATGGTCTTCACGCGCAGCGCCAGGAACATGCCCTTCGCGTCCATCGCGAGCTCGACCTTGGTGACGTGGTCGCGGCCGTGGGCGTCGGTCAGGAAGGCTTCGCTGCGATCAGCCGTCCACTTGATCGGCCGGCCGACGTGTTTGCTGGCCCAGACCAGCGCGGTCTCTTCGGCGTACAAAAAGATCTTCGAACCGAAGCCGCCGCCGACGTCGGGCGCGATCACGCGCACTTTCGACTCCGGCAGGCCGAGCACGAAGGCGCACATCAGCAGGCGCTCGACGTGCGGGTTCTGGTTGGCCACGTAGAGCGTGTAGCTCTGGTCGTGTTTGGTGTAGCTCGCGTTGGCAGCGCGCGGCTCCATCGCGTTCGGAGCGAGGCGCTGGTTAATGAGCTCCAGCGTGCTGATGTGATGCGCCTTTTCAAACGCGGCTTTCACACCGGCCTCATCGCCATGACCCCATGTGTAGCAAACATTGTTCGGTGCCTGATCATGCACCGCCGTTTTGCTGGCAGCTGCGGTGCCGGTGCTCACAACCGCAGGCAGGATGCCGTAGTCGACGTCCATCACGTCAGCCGCTGCGTGCGCCTGCTCCGGCGTCTCGGCAATGACGACGGCGACGTGATCACCCACGTAGCGCGCTTTACCGATACACAAAATCGGATGCGGTGGTTCGATGGCAGGTGTGCCGTCCTTGCTGGTGATGCCCCAGCCGCAGGGCAACCCGCCGATCTTTGATTCCTCAATATCTTTCCCGGTGAAGATCGCAACTACGCCGGGCATCGCCGCCGCCGCTGTCGAGTCGATCCCGTTGATCGTAGCGTGCGCATGCGGTGAGCGCACGAAGGCCGCGTAGGTTTGTCGCGGCAAAATAATGTCGTCGGTGTATTGGCCGTTACCGGTCAAAAAACGGTGGTCTTCCTTGCGCGTGACGCGTGCGCCGATGCCGTCAGTTTTCATCGTTAACTCCTTAGCTCATTGCAGCCAGGCCAGCTTTCACTGACGTGACAATGTTCTGATAACCGGTGCAGCGGCAAATATTGCCGTCGAGACAAGCGCGAATTTCCTCATCGCTTGGGTTCATTACTTTACCCTTAAGCTCGCATGCGCTCATCACCATGCCCGGTGTGCAAAAGCCGCATTGCAGGCCATGATGCTCCTTGAACGCAGCCTGCATCGGGTGCATGTCGCCATTGGCGGCTGCGAGCCCTTCAATGGTCATCACATCCGCGCCATGGGCCTGCGCAACGAGCATGTTGCACGACTTGACCGCGCGACCGTTGACGTGCACGGTGCAAGCGCCGCACTGCGACGTGTTGCAGCCCACATGCGTGCCGGTCAGGCGCAAATGTTCGCGAATGAATTCGACCAGCGTGGTCGAAACGGGAACTGCGGCCGAAACTGACTTACCGTTCACCTTCATGGTGATGTTCATGGACATGATGCACTCCTCCTTTTGAAATACCGTTATCAAACTTCCAACGAAGATTATCCGCAAAGTTCGTACCAACACAATTCGCGCTGACCGCGCGCAGCCACCGCACGGCCCGCAGCCGCTTTAACCGCCCTACACCCCACTCGTGCTGCAAATTTACTGCATCTGCCGTGTCGCAAATGAACGCGCTACCGGTAGCAAGTGTTGCAAATTGCAACACACGATTTAGGTCTTCTATAAGATAGACTGCGACAAAGCTGGGGTGCCTCGGAGGAGGATTGCAACCAGTCGTCAGCCTGTCGTTGTGAACGGTAGGTGCCGTACGGTAAGTACCGCGAAGCAGGAGGACTCATGTTCGCGCCACACGCTCCCCAGAGTACGCATCCCGCCTCGTCGGCGCTAGTGTCTCGACACGCAAATTTTGGAACAAGAAAAGTGCCGAATTTGCGTGTCAGGCTAGGCGCAAAGCACAACAATAGCGAGCTATTGTGAGCATTTGCAACGACGCATGGCGCGCAAAGGCGGTACTTTGATGTTTCAAAATTTACGGGGCGAGACACTAGGCACGTTTGCTGCTGATGCGCAGGCAATGTTGATTGAAACTTCATGGAATCGCAGCAAGCGATTTGGCCTGCAGCCACGCACGTCGCAGGACTTTCACACGCTACCGACCACCGATTTGCGGCTGCTTCGTGAGCAGCATCGGTCACTCATGCAGCATGCGACGCCGGTGATGACGACGCTGCATCAGCAGATCATCGATGCCGAAAGCGTCGTCGTGCTGACCGACGCCCAAGGCGTTGTTTTGCACACCATTGGCGAACCCGCTTTTGCCGAAAAAGCAGCGAAGGTGGCCATGCGTCCCGGCGTGAGTTGGGGAGAAGCGCAAAAGGGCACCAACGCCATCGGCACCGCGATTTACGAGCGGCAGCCGGTGGTTGTTCACGCCGATCAACATTTTCTGGAAGCCAATCACGGCCTCACCTGCTCGGCATCGCCGATCTTCGCGCCCGCAGGTGATTTGCTCGGCGTGCTCGACGTAACGGGCGACTATCGCGGCTTTCATAAACACACGATCAGCCTCGTGCGCATGAGCGCCCAGTTGATCGAGAACACGTATTTCCGGCGCACCTACGCGGGCCAGCTCATCGTGGCCTTTCACGCCCGGCCCGAGTTCATCGGCACCCTGATGGAAGGCCTGATCGCCTTTGCGCCAGATGGTCGCGTGCATGCGGCTAACCGCAGCGCCTGCCTGCAACTTGAGCTGTCGCTCGCCTCAGCGCGCACCCATACAGCGTTATCGCTGCTTCGCAGAAGTGCGAGCGAGTTGCACGAACTTGCGGCTCATGCGGCGAACGAACCGCTGCAATGCGTGCTGCCCAGCGGCGTGCGAATTCATGCAGTGCCAAGCTCGTCCAGCGCCCGCTATTTTGCCTCCGGCGCAGTGGCCAGCGAAAGCGATTTCACTGCCCGCAAGTCTCAGCCACAACCGACAGTCGATACCAGTGAAGCGACCGCAAGCACCGCACGCAGCAGCGCCAAGTCGCAGGCGTCCGCCACCATATTGCCGCAAGCCAATCTCGACGATCTCGACTCGGGTGACGCGCAGATCGCTAACGTCATCGCGCGGTTGCGCCGCGTCGCGCATACCGATGTCAGCATCCTGATCGAGGCAGAAACCGGTGCTGGCAAAGAATGGTTCTCGATGGCGATTCATCGTGCTTCCGAACGACGGAACGGCCCGTTCGTCGCCGTCAACTGTGCGGCGATTCCGGAAGGCTTGATCGAGTCGGAGCTGTTCGGCTACGAAGAAGGCGCGTTCACCGGTGCCCGGCGCAAGGGCCATATCGGCAAGCTGCGTGAGGCGAGCGGCGGCACGCTATTCCTCGATGAAATCGGCGACATGCCATTGCCGATGCAGGCTCGCTTGCTGCGCGTGTTGCAGGAGCGCGTGGTCACGCCGCTGGGCAGCACGAAATCGATTGCCGTCGATGTGCGGCTGGTCTGCGCGACGCACAAGCGCCTGCGCGAGCTGCTCAAGGCGCACACCTTCCGTGACGATTTGTATTACCGCTTGAACGGGCTCACCGTTCGCCTGCCGCCTCTGCGTGAACGCAGCGACGTGCGCGAAATCGTGACACGGCTGATGTTGTCGATGAATAGTCAGGGTGGCCCACGCTGGCAGCTCGCGCCTGACGTCTGGGCGCTCATGCTTCGGCATCCATGGCCGGGCAATCTGCGCCAATTGTCCAACGTGCTCGCCACAGCGATGGCGATTGCCGCACCCAGCGCAACCATCGAGCGCGAACATTTGCCTGATGATTTTCTTGATGACATCATCGAGCGCGACGGTACGGATGCCCTTGGCGGACTTACTTCGTTAGTAACGCCGGTCGTAAACCGCACACCAATATCGCTCGACGATATGACCGTCAACGCCATGCAACTCGCGCTTGAACGTCATCACGGCAACGTGTCCGCCACGGCTCGTGAACTGGGCGTCAGCCGCAACACGCTATATCGCAAGCTGCCGAAGTCTCAGCTTCGCGCGTCGTCTTCATCACCGTCCTCGTCTCGACCGGAAAGTTCGTCCCCGTAAAAGAGCGCCACTCTCAGGCGTCGCTGACCCACGTCAGCACTCAGGCTTCAGGCTTCATTCGTCATCAATAGAAGTACGTCAAAAGGAGTGGTTATGCAAAGGAGTTCACTAACGAGGTTGCTTGCCTCAGTCGTCAGCGCAGCGTTGCTGGGCGGCGGACTGGCGGCAGCTAATGCGCAGAGCAAAGGAAGCGCGGCGCACATCAAGTCCGCCACACAAAAAGTCGATGGCAAATTCATCAGCGACAACGCGAAGGCAACCAACGACTGGCCGAGCTACGGCCTCGACTACGCGGAAACGCGATTCAGCAAACTCAAGCAAGTTAACGACAGCAACGTGAAGCAGCTTGGTCTCGCGTGGAGCTACAACCTGGAGTCGACGCGCGGCGTAGAAGCCACCCCGCTTGTCGTGGACGGCATCATGTACGTTACTGCGTCGTGGAGCGTGGTGCATGCAGTCGATGTGCGTACCGGCAAACGCATCTGGAGCTTCGACCCACAGGTGTCGAAAGAGGCGGGCTACAAGGGCTGCTGCGACGTGGTCAATCGCGGCGTCGCGCTGTATCAAGGCAAGGTGTTTGTCGCCGCTTACGACGGTCGCCTGATCGCGCTGGACGCTGCGACAGGCGCGAAGGTGTGGGAAAAAGACACCATCGTCAACAAAAAAATGTCGTACACGATCACCGGCGCACCGCGCGTGTTCAAGGGCAAAGTGATCATCGGCAATGGTGGTGCGGAGTTCGGCGTGCGCGGCTATGTGACCGCCTATGATGCCAACAACGGCGACCAGAAGTGGCGCTGGTTTGTAGTGCCGGGTGATCCGTCAAAACCATTTGAAGACGAGTCAATGGCGAAGGCCGCAAAGACTTGGGATCCTGCTGGCAAGTATTGGGAGGCGGGCGGCGGCGGCACGGCGTGGGACACGCTGACCTTCGATCCCGCGCTCAACCTGATGTACATCGGCACCGGCAATGGCTCGCCATGGTCGCACCTGAAGCGCAGCCCGGCCGGTGGCGACAACCTGTATCTCGCCTCCATCGTCGCGCTCAATCCCGACACTGGCAAATACGTTTGGCACTATCAGGAAACGCCGGGCGACAACTGGGACTTCACGTCGACTCAGCCCATGATCCTGGCCGACCTTAAGATCGACAACAAGCCACGCAAGGTGATTCTGCATGCGCCGAAAAACGGCTTTTTCTATGTACTGGATCGCACCAATGGCAAATTCATTTCTGCCAAAAATTTCGTCGACGTGAATTGGGCAACGGGTTACGACAAAGACGGCAAAGCCATCATGAATCCCGCCGCCCGCGCCACGGACAAACCGTTCGAAGTCATCCCGACTGCGTTCGGCGCACGCAACTGGCACCCGATGTCGTTCAACCCGCAGACCGGCCTTGTCTACATGCCGGTGCAGGGCGTGCCGCTCACGCTGATGGATGACAAGGCATGGTCGATGAACTCGAACACGCCAGGTCAACCGATGTCCGGCCTCGGCTGGAACACGGCCAAATTCGCCAACGCCGAACCGCCAAAAGCCGCGCCGTTCGGTCGCCTCGTGGCATGGGATCCGGTCACACAGAAGGAAGTCTGGAAGCAGGAACAAGTCGGCCCGTGGAACGGCGGTACGCTCACCACCGCAGGCAATCTCGTGTTTCAGGGCACGGCGGACGGCCGCTTCGTAGCGTACAACGCGAAGAGCGGCGAGAAGCTGTGGGAGGTCGCCACTGGCACTGGCGTCGTCGCCGCGCCCGCAACGTACACCGTCGATGGCAAGCAATATGTGTCCGTCGCCGTCGGTTGGGGCGGCGTTTACGGCAAAGCGCAACGCCACACGGATCGTCAGGGGCCGGGCACGGTCTACACCTTCGTGCTCGATGGCAAGGCCGAAGCTCCGAAGTTTGTTGAATACCGTATGCAGGCACTGGTTGAAGGCGTGAAGTACAAGCCGGAAGACGTGCAGGCGGGAACCATGCTGTACGTGAGCAACTGCGTGTTCTGCCACGGCGTCCCCGGCGTAGATCGCGGCGGAAACATCCCGAACCTCGCCTACATCGGCGCGCCGTACATCGAGAACCTGCAAAACTTCGTGTTCAAAAGCTCCGCCAACGAGCGCGGCATGCCCGACTTCACCGGCAAGCTGACGCCGGAGGACGTGGAGAAGATCAAGGCGTTCATTCAGGGAACGGCGGACGCGATAAGGCCCAAGAAAGTGGCGATGCAGTAACCCGCGTTGTGCGGCGGATCGCTCGATCCGTCGCTGGTGGTAAGTTCGTTCTGTTGGTGATGACCAGCGCAAACCATGACGGATTGCTCACCAGCAATCCGTCTCTGATCAATTCAATCCCCCGCTACGGCGGGGTAATTGCTCGATAGCGCAAGCACCGCATGCAGAATCCGCGACACTGTACCCATCGTCGCGAACGTAAGTCAGGCCACAGAAGCCCGCAACGAATCCGGCAGCGGAATACGCTCCGTTTCACAGGGCACTTTGTCGAAGCGATCCGCGTCCCAATCCCCCGCCGCTTTGGAAATCAGCTCGCGTCGAGTGGCAACAAAGTTCCACGCCATATGGCGATGACCGTCAATCGCGTCGCCACCGATCAGCACGAAATGCGCGTCGGAACTGGCGCGCACCACGTTGTCGCCACTCGCATCGAGCACCGCCATCGTGTTCAGGGCCACCGCCGCGCCATCCACGGTCAGCTCACCGCACAACAGATAAATCGCCTGTTCCTGCGCCATGCGCGGCACGGTCAGCGTCTCGTGCGCGAGCATCTGCACGTCCACGTAGACCGTCGGCGTCAACAGCGGCACCGGCGAGGTCAAACCGAACGCGGTGCCCATCAATACACGAATCTTCGTCGAGCCCACACGATCCTGCGGAATCTCACGCGCCGGCGTGTGCGAGAACGACGGCGCGGTTTCCTCGTGAGCCGCAGGCAGGGCCATCCACAGTTGTAAGCCGTGGCTGCGATAGGTGCGCGCTTTCAGATCATCCGGCATGCGCTCGGAATGCACAATGCCGCGCCCCGCCGTCATCAAATTCACCGCGCCCGGCTCAATGCGCTGCACCTCGCCCAGACTGTCGCGATGCATCATCGCGCCCTCAAACAGATACGTCACCGTCGCCAAGCCAATGTGCGGATGCGGCCGCACATCATGGTTCGCACCGGGCTCAACCTCCACCGGCCCGAAGTGATCGAAGAACAGAAACGGGCCAACGCCTTGCGTCTGCGCGGAAGGCAGCAGACGAAGGACGTTGAAGCCTGGGGAGAGTTCTTTGGTGTGGGGGGTTAGGGTTTGGGTTATGGGCATCACTTGGCACGGACTGTTAGATCAATTGCCCGATCCAAGTCAGCCGCTAGCTCCTTCAATTCCATATTCATTTCCTCCAATTGGGTACTTGTCGAAAACTCCGCTTGTTGTATTGCCAACCATTCGCGTGCCTCGTCGGGGCAAATCTCTGCCATAAGCCAAGAAATTGCCATACGCAGCGCTGCGATTTGATCTTGCAGCATTTGAAATGGAATTTTTTCTCCTTCAGTCATCAATGCACCTCTTCGACGTTCGAGTGACAAACAAATATGCCGCAGAAACGCAATCACGGCATATTCTGTAACGCTTCGTAGCCCTGTGGGTGGGTCGCAATAACCCGAGTCTACGAGTGTCCAATTCATCGGTAGTCTAATTTGTCGCTAGGTCAAAGTACGATCTGTATTGCAGCCCACGCCCGCCAAACTCCCTCCATGCTCACCCTAGACCAAACCCTCCTCTACCTCCCCGCCGTGGCGATCATCATTGCTATTCCGGGGCCGGACATGTTGTTGTCGCTTTCGCGTGGGCTGACACAGGGGCGCGGCGCGGGCTTTGCGCATGCGTTTGGCGTAGGACTGGGCGTCATGGCGCATTCGCTGCTGGCGGCGCTGGGCGTGAGCGCACTGCTGACGGCCAGCGAAACGGCGTTCTGGGTGATGAAGCTGGCCGGTGGGGCGTACCTGATTTATCTTGGCGTGCAGCAGTGGCGCAGCTCTACTGACACCACGCTGATCAATGCGCCCGGACCCACAAAAGCTCCGCTCACCACAATTTTCTGGCGCGGCATGCTGAGCAATCTGCTGAACCCAAAAGTGGCGCTGTTCGTGCTCGCCTTCGTGCCGCAGTTTGTGCAGGCTGGCCCCGAGGCGTCGAGCCCGCTGGTGCAGATGCTCCTGCTCGGCGCAATCTACTCGATGCTGACGGTGATCGCATACGGCGCACTGGGCGCAGCGGCAGGTGGCGTGAGCCGCCGGCTGGCGGCGCATCCGGCCTACATGCGCGGCGTCAATCGCGGCAGCGCGGGCTTGTTCGTGGCGTCCGGCGCAGCGGTTTTATTGCTGGATCGGCGCTAACAGCTTTTCGTTTAATTCCAGGATTAACGAGGGCTAATCGCCGTTTTATCAGTTTGTCGACTATTTCCTTATTTTGCGTTTAGCCCAGACAAAATAAGGCATTCAGCAAAAAGCTGTATGGCGGTCACTGGACAAATCAACCATTTCTTGCGCTGCGGCAACGCGGTTCTCCGACAAGCTCAGGGCGACCACGCCGCACTCGTCAGGCCCGCCGCATTATTTAGCGCGGACAACTCTCTTTCAACTCATGCCTGTTGGATAGGACGACAATCACGCGCAGCGGCCGCGCACCTGAAAATGCGTTGGCCGCATCAAAAAATCAAGGAGTTGACATGACCTCATTCAAACGCAAGACACTAATCATCGCCGCGGTAGGCAGCACGCTCGCTGCGGGCATTTTGTTCGCGCAAAACCCCGGCCTGACGCGCACGATTGTAGGCAAGGCCGACGTCTCGGTGCCGGGCCGTGAGGCCGTGATCGCCCGCGTCGAAGTCGCGGCAGGTGCAAAGGCCGGACGCCACACTCATCCCGGCGACGAAATCAGCTACGTGCTTGAAGGCGAAGCAACGCTCTTGATCGACGGCCAGCCGCCGCGCGTGGTCAAGGCAGGCGAGTCGTTCGTGGTGCCCGCTGGGATAGTGCACGATGCGCACAACAACGGCACCACGCCAACCAAACTGGTGGGCGTGTACGTTGTTGAAAAAGGTAAGCCGCTCGCTTCGCCTGCGCCGTAATTTCGCGGGATCGCCGTGGCCCGGAGGCTCTGGCCATCTGAGTTCGGCAGTGCTCGCCCGCTGGCGGGATCGTTAAGCGCGATGGATTTAGCGAGCAATTGCAGCGGCTGGTTTTAGTCCGGCTACAGGCAATTGTCCTCATGCAATAGCGGGTAAGTGCGGTCGTTGGCTTCATCCACACAGATCTCACGAGCGACCACATTACCTACCACCCCAAACTCAAACTAACTCCCGCTAACCAGGTCCGTCCCGCCGCCGGTTCAAAGTATCTGCGATTCGCTTCATTCACGATCACGGCGCCTGCGTAGGTTTTGCCGCTCAAATTGTCGCCACGCAGGAAAGCGCGTAAGCTCGCTTTGCCCCATTGCTGCTGCACACCGATGCGCGCGCCGACGAGCGTGACTGCGTTGACCGATTCGTCGCCGATGTCGTTGGCGATGATGCGGCCCTGATGCTTCACTTCAGCCGCGACGTAGACGCCGCTTGCGTGCGTCCATTTCAGTTCGGTCCATGCGGCGCGGTTCGGCACGCCGGGCAGGCGATTGCCTGCGGCGACGAGCACGGACGGCACAGTGCATGGCGGCGCGCCGCAGGTTTTGAAGCCGTCGCGATAGCGTGCATCCAGCGTGTTGGCGGCGAGCTCCCATTGCAGGCCTGCAACCCATTCGTCGAGCTGCGCGCGGGTGGAGAGCTCGATGCCGCGCCGGTGCGTGCGGCCCGCGTTGGCGAATGCGGAGCGACCGCCGCTGTTGGAGATGACGACGATTTCGTCCTTCGTTTTGGTGTCGAACAGCGCGAGCTCGGCGCTGACGCCATCGCGTCGCCATTTCGCGCCGATCTCGACGCTGTCGCTGCGCGCGGGCAATAGGGATAGATTGAGCCCGGTGGCAGGCACGCTGCCGGGCGGTCGATAGGCAAGCTCGTTCAACGTGGGTGTTTCGATGCCGCGTCCTGCGCTGGCGTAAAGCGACAGCGCCGGCATCACGCGCCAGTTCACGCCAACGGATGGCAGCAAGGCGCTGTAGCGAACGCTGCCGCTGTCGTCGCCATTGCCGGCAACGATGTATTTGTCGGCGCTCACGAGTTTGACGCTGCTCGCGCGAATGCCCGCGTGAATGCTGGCCTCGGGTAACCACGGCAGCATGCGCCATTCGCCCTGCATGTAGCCGTCGGTCGAGTTGAGCTTGTTTTTCTCGTCGCGTCGTAATGCGCCGAGCACTCCGAGGGCGGTGCCGACGAAATTCTGATAGCCGCGACGGTTTTCGTTCAACACATCAGACGTAACGCCCAGTGCGACATTGCCCCACGCGCCCGACTGCACAAAGCGCGCGTCGACACCGTAGTAGTTGCGATCAAAATCAATCACACCGCCGGGGTAGGTTGCCGGGGCTTGCGTAGCGACGGGGATCGCCTGAAACTGGCGCACGGCGCGCTCGCCCGTGTAGGCAACGAACTCAAGCGCTTGTGTCGCGTTCAACGTGTGACGAACGCGCGCGCCGCCCTGCGTTTGCTCAAGATCTTTTCGGGTGTTGAATTGCAACGCCAGCGGATTGACTTGCCGCGCGTTGGCGTTGAACTCGGAACGCGTTAAGCCCAGCGGGTCCTGCGCGCCGGGCAGATTGACGTGATTGCCGATTACCGTCACGGTGGTTGCTTCGCTCACCTTAACGTCGAGCTTTGCGTTTGCGCCGAAACGCGTTGCAGCGCTCTGGGGCCTTGGGCCGTCGGTGTCAAAGCGATCCACTTGCGCGACGTAACCGACGGCACCTTCCCGCCCGTTCGCTTTGATGCCGACACGCAGCGTGTCGTTCGAGCCCGCCGCGACCGTGGTGGTAACGGTGGTCGGCGAAACGCCGGATTCGGTGAACACTTGAATCACACCACCTGCCGCGTTGCCGTACAACGCCGAAAACGGCCCGCGCAACATCTCAATGCGATCCGCGCTTCCGAGCGAAAAGTGCGACACCTGCCCCTGACCGTCCGGCTGACTGGCCGGAATGCCGTCGGTGTAGAGCTTGATGCCGCGCACGCCAAAGCTCGAACGTGCGCCAAATCCACGCACCGAGAGTTGCACATCCTGCGCATAGTTGTTGCGATTTTGAGCATTCACGCCCGGCACGCGTTGCAGCGATTCCGACAAATTCACCTGCAATTGCGCTTCGCTGATTCCGTCTGCCTCGACAACGCTGATCGCCATCGGCAGATTCATGGGATCGGAGGCGATGCGAGTGGCCGTGATGACCACGGGGGCAACGGTCACGGGCGCTCGTGTGGATGCGGGGTCGGGTGCGAGGTTGGGTGCGGAGGTCTGCGCGTGCAAAGCTCTGACTTCGACCATCGACACGAGCACGAGCGTCAGAATGCGCAGCAGAAATCGGGCGGCGACAATGCGCACTACGGGCTCTCCTCTTTTTTTCATATTCTCGCGCGTTCGGTTGCGTCAGCGGCGGGCACGTTCAGTGCACAGTCTCGTCGCTCAAGGCGTAATATTCGCGCCGACATGGTTGCCCAACGGCACCACCTCTCAACGATACCGCAGTAACCGCGCCAAACCTATGGATAACCTTGATCTCGACGTATTGAAAACCGCTCTGGCCTGGACCGAGTCGGGTCGGCGTGCCACGCTTGGCACCGTCGTGCGCACCTGGGGAAGCGCGCCGCGACCCATCGGCGCGATGATGGCGATTCGCGATGACGGTCAGGTCATCGGCTCGGTCTCCGGTGGCTGCATCGAAGATGACCTGATCGCCAAGGTGAAGGACGGCAAGCTCGCGGCGAAACTACCAGAAAGCGTGCGTTACGGCGTATCGGCCGATCAAGCGCAGCAGTTCGGGTTGCCCTGCGGTGGCACCGTGCAAATGGTGCTGGAGCCGATCACGCCCCTGTCCGATATTCGCGGCCTGCTCGCCGATCTCGAAGGGCACAAAATCGTCAAACGCACACTCGACATGACGACTGCGGTGACGCATCGCAATGCGGCGTTGGGCGCGGATGTTCTGAGCTTCGACGACAAGACGCTGACCACGATACACGGCCCGAAATATCGATTGCTGATCATCGGTGCGGGGCAGCTTTCGAAGTATCTGGCGACGATGGCGATCCCGCTGGACTATCAGGTCACCGTATGCGATCCGCGTGACGAGTATCAGGAGCAATGGCACGATTTGCCACAAGTCACCATGACCAAAGAGATGCCCGACGACACGGTGATCGCAATGAATCTGGATCGCAATAGCGCGGTCGTTGCACTCACGCACGATCCGAAGCTCGACGATCTGGCGCTGATGGAAGCGCTGAAATCCCCGGCGTTTTATGTCGGCGCTTTGGGCTCGAAAGGCAACAACGACAAACGGCGCGCGCGTTTGCTTGAGTTCGATGTGACGCCGGAGGAAGTGAAGCATTTGCGCGGGCCGGTCGGGCTTGATATTGGCGCGAAGACGCCGAGCGAAATTGCGGTTTCCATACTCGCTGAGATGACTGCGCTCAAGCGCGGCGTGACGATGACCCGAAGCAAGTCGGACGTTGCCGCCCGTGAGGTCTCCAGCGCGGGTTGCAGCGTCTAAACTATCGCTGCCCGATATCAATCTCAGTGTGCGTTAAATGGCTCTCAAAATCTCCGAAATTCTCAAGGCACAAGCTGGCAAAAAATTCATTTTGTCGAAACGCGATCCGGATAATCGAAAAGGCTTGCCTGACGATAAGGCGGCGCGCAATGCGCTGACGGCAAAGCTGGGCGAAAAGCTCAACGCGCTGCAGGATCGGTTTGCCGCTGAGAAAAAGACGAAGCTGCTACTGGTGCTTCAAGGCATGGATACGTCCGGCAAGGATGGAACGGTCAAAGCCGTTTTCGATTCGGTCAACCCGCTGGGAATACGCGTCGCGCCATTCAAAGCCCCCACGGAGCGCGAGCTCGCGCATGACTACCTGTGGCGTGTGCATGCTGAGGTGCCGCAGAACGGCGAAATCGTGATCTTCAACCGCAGTCACTATGAGGATGTGCTGATCACGCGCGTTCATGGCTGGATCGACGCTGACGAAGTCTCTCGGCGGCTGGCGCACATCAACGATTTTGAGCGCATGCTCGTTGAAACTGGTACGGTGATCATCAAGTGCATGCTGCACATCAGCAAGGACGAACAGGCAAAGCGTCTGGAAGAGCGACGGACCAACCCAGCCAAGCAATACAAATTCAATGTCGGCGACATCGAAGAGCGCAAATACTGGGACCAGTACATGGCGGCCTACGAAGTAGCAATCCGTGCCACGAGCACCGAACACGCGCCGTGGTACGTCATTCCCGCAAATTCGAATTCAACGCGTAACGCCTACGTCGCACAGCTGCTCGCCGACGCGCTAGAAGCAATCAACCCGAAGTACCCGAAGCCTGCACAGGATCTCTCGAAGATCGTTGTGACGTAGCGGACGGTCGCGCTGCGGCGCACCGTCCTCGTCGCAGCACGAGATTAGACTTCATGGCAAATGGAGTCGTTATGTCTGAATTTGATTTTGATTTGTTCGTGATTGGCGGTGGCAGCGGCGGCGTCCGTGCCGCGCGCATGGCCGCGCAGCGGGGCGTACGCGTCGCCCTTGCCGAGGCGGGCGCGCTGGGCGGCACCTGCGTCAATGTGGGCTGCATCCCGAAGAAGCTCTACAGCTACGCGGCGCATTTCGCGGAAGCGTTCGAAGAATCGCACGGCTTTGGCTGGCACGGAGATGCGCCGCAGTTCGACTGGAACGTGCTCAAAGCCAATCGTGCGAAAGAGATAACGCGGCTCAACGGTATCTACCAGAATTTGTTGGTGAATTCTGGCGTTACAGTCATGGCGGGTTGGGCGAGTCTGGTTGATGCTCACACGGTTCAAATTACCCATCCCGGACGATCAGAACGCGTCACCGCAAAACACATCCTCATTGCCACTGGTGGCAAGCCAAGCGTGCCGATTTTTCCTGGGCACGAGCTCGTAGTCACCTCTGACGACATGTTCGATCTTGACCCGTTTCCAAAGCGTTTGTTGGTGGTCGGTGGTGGCTACATCGCCTGCGAATTCGCGTCGATTTTTAATGGTCTCGGCGCGGAGATCACTCAGCTTTATCGCGGCGAGCAGGTGCTGCGGGGCTTCGACGATGATGTGCGAAATTTCGTTGTGTCAGAGATGAAAAAAACTGGCGTTGATTTGCGCTTGAACGCGGATGTGAAGCACATTGCGAGGATCAGTGACGGGCTTGCCGTGACGCTGATGGACGGCACTGAAATCGTGGTGGACACGGTTCTCTACGCCACCGGTCGTGTACCAAAAGTCGCGGGCATGGGTGTTGAAGCGTTGGGCCTCGTGCAGGACAAACAAGGCGCCATCAAGGTCGACGACGACTACCGGACGAGCGTGCCTTCTATCTACGCCGTGGGCGACGTGACTGCGCGCATCCAGCTCACGCCGGTCGCGCTTGGCGAAGCGATGAAGCTGGTCGATCATCTGTTCGGCGATAACCAGCGGGGCATGAGCTATGAGTTCATCCCGACCGCCGTGTTCACGCACCCGAACATCGGCACCGTCGGCTACAGCGAAGCTGATGCGCGAAAGAAATTCGGCGAAGTCGCCGTATACAAGTCGGACTTCAAACCCCTGAAGCACACACTGAGCGGCAGCGCGGAACGCGTATTCATGAAACTCATCGTCGACACGGCAACCGACCGCGTCGTGGGACTGCACATGGTCGGCTCCGACGCGGGCGAAATTGTGCAGGGCTTTGCCGTGGCGATGAAGGCCGGGGCGACGAAAGCCGTGTTCGACAGCACAATCGGCATTCATCCAACTGCGGCAGAAGAGTTTGTGACGATGCGGACGGCGGCGAGCTAATTCGCCTGGAGCGTCAAACAACAATTCGCGCAAGCGAAGCTTCACGTCCGAGCGTGAGCAAGAGCGCGTCAACTGCGGGTGCGTGCGCGCTCCCCGTGAGCATGATTCGCAGCGGCATCATGACTTGTGGCGTCTTGACAGTGAATTTTGTTTGCGCTTCTTTCAGTAACCCAGCGATGGCTAGCTTGCTCCATTCCACGGTACTTAACTGCTGGCGCACCCAATCAATGGCGGGCTTGTTGGCATCGGTTAAATGCTGCTCCAGAAGTGCCAGAGTTTGCGCGCCCTGCTCTATGGTCGCGAGCTCTTGCCGCGCTGCCAATTCGGCCGCCGCAACATGTTCTTGCTGTTGATTGAGCAACGTGCCAACGGATGCTGTGACCGCCGCAAGCTGCATCATCACGCGCATCGGGCTGGTAATAGGTGCGATATAGCAATAACGCGCCATTTCTGCCATTTTCTTGAGTGTTGGCGCGCGCTCGCGAAGCAACTCGGCAACCGCCAGCACAGACGGTCCTGTGGCCAATTCGTAGCCCTCGGCGACGAGAAACGGTTGCAGCCGCTTCGCCAGCTCGTCGACCGGAAGACGTTTGATGTGCTCGCCGTTTAGCCACTCAAACTTTTCTGCATCAAATCGCGCAGGAGACGGCGTCAATGATTCCAGATTGAACCACTCCACCAGCTGCTGTGGCGAAAAAATCTCGTCGTTGCCGTGCGACCAGCCCAAGCGGGCTAGCCCATTGACAATCGTTTCGGGCAGATAACCATTCGCGGCGTATTCGTTCAAGCCCGTTGCACCGTGCCGTTTAGAGAGCTTTTCTCCATCGCTGCCGAGCACCGTTGGCGTATGCCCAAACACGGGCGGCTCTTTGCCAAGCGCGCGAAAAACATTGATCTGGCGCGGCGTGTTCATCACATGACCGTCACCGCGAATCACATGCGTGATCGCCATGTCAACGTCGTCAACCACCACGCAGAAGTTGTACGTCGGCACACCCACCTCGCCCACGGGCGCGGGCCGCGCGATCACCAAATCGTCCAGCTCACCGTTGGCGATTTCGATGCGCCCTTTCACCGCGTCGTCCCATGCGACGACGCCCTCGTCCGGGTTACGGAAACGGATCACCGGTAACGCGCCTTCGGGAATTTTCAGCCCGAGCTTCGCAACGTTCTCAGGGCGCCAGCGACCATCGTAGCGGGGCTTGTCGCCGTTCGCCTTCTGCGTTTCGCGCAATGCATCGAGCTCATCGACGCTCATGTAGCAGTGATACGCGCGACCATCGGCCAGCATTTCGGCGACCACTTCGCGGTAGCGCGGCATGCGCTGCATTTGATAGAACGGGCCTTCGTCAACGTCCATGCCGAGCCAGGCCATGTCGCGGAGGATGCCATCAGCACTTGATTCCGATGAGCGCTCAAGGTCAGTGTCCTCGATGCGCAGGATGAACTGTCCCTTGTGGTGCCGGGCAAACGCCCATGCGAAAAGCGCGGTGCGGATATTGCCGAGATGCAGGGTACCCGTGGGGGACGGCGCGAAGCGCGTGCGGACGTTGGTGAGTGTTTGAGTCGATGTCATGTGCCGATTTTATTCGGCTGGCGGTCAGCGACAACGAAGTTCAGGTGGCAGGCCGCGTTCACGAGCGAACGCATGGGCCGGAAGTGCTCGCCCGACGTCCTACACGGCGCAATATTTTTGCTGAATTTCTTCGTCTGCCAGCAATTCGGCCGCTCGGCCTTCGTGAACAATCCGCCCCTGATCGAGAATGTACGCGCGATCAGAAATTGACAGAGCGCGCTCGACGTTCTGCTCAACAAGCAAGATCGTTGTCCCCTGATTTTTCATACGCAGAAAAAGCTCGAACATCTCATCAACAAGGACGGGCATGACACCCTCTGACGGCTCGTCGAGCAAAATCATCTTCGGTTTTGCCATCATTGCTCGGGCGATGGCGAGCATTTGTTGCTCACCGCCCGAAAGCGACGTTGCCTCCTGATTCAAACGCTCTTTCAGTCGTGGAAACGTCTGCGCAATTTCCTCGATCATCTCGTTGGTTTTCGCTCGCTCGGCGCTCGCGATCAGGCCCAGTTGAAGGTTCTCCCGTACGGTCAAGCCCGCGACGATGCGCCGATCTTCGGGCACGTACGCCAGGCCCGAATGAAAACGAATGTGAGCGGGCTTGCCGAGCATCTCGTTCTGGGAAAAGATCACGCTGCCCGTGCACTTTGCAAGTAACCCCATGATCGTGCGCAGCGTGGCAGTTTTACCGGCACCATTGCGGCCCATAAGTGTCACGACTTCTCCGGAATCGACGTGAAACGTCAAGTCCTGAACGACGTGACTGCGGTCGTACCACGCATTGAGTTTTTCGACTTTGAGCATACTCATGACGCTAGCCCTGCCCAAGATAGACGCGACGAACCTCTGAATTGGAGCGGATGTCGTCTGGCGAGCCGTCCACGAGCAGCTCACCGTGATGCAACACAATCAAACGGTCGCACAAACCCATTACGAGCTTCATTTTGTGCTCGACAAGAATTACGGTTCGCTCGGTGGATAACGTACGGATCAGCGCCATCATCGTGCCGGTTTCTTCGGGAGACATGCCCGCCGTGGGTTCATCCATCAGCAATAGTTTCGGATCGCTCGCCAGCGCCATTGCGATCTCCAGAGAGCGTTGCTGCCCGTGCGCGAGCTCACCGGCGAGGCGCTTGCCAAGCGCGCCCAGACCGACGCGCTGCAACAGCACATCAGCACGTTCGCTCACGGCAGTCAGACTTGCTCGTGACCGCAAAAAATCAAAACGGGACGTGCGCATCTGCGCGGCAACGCGAACATTTTCATGCGCGCTCAATTGCTTGAACACGTTGGTGATCTGAAAACTTTTGGCAATCCCGATACGCGCAAACTCGTGCTGCGCGATACCGGTGATGTCACGTCCGGCAAAACGAATTTTTCCCTGGCTGGGTGCGATTGCGCCCGTGAGCAGATTGAAAAACGTGCTCTTGCCGGCCCCATTCGGCCCGATGATGGCCGTAAGCTGCCCGACTTGAAACGTGCAGCTAACGTTGTTCAGGGCAACGAAATTTCCAAAGCGCCGACTCAAGCCTACGGCTTCGAGAATGGGTGCGGTCATTTCGTCTCCACTGAGCTCGCGCGACGCTGCCACTGCTGGACAAGCGTTCCCCAAATGCCCTTCGGGAAGAACAGCACGAAGATCATGAAGACGACACCCACAATTGCCATCCAGTGCGTCGTGAACGAGGTCGCAACGTCTTCCAGATACAAAAACACAGCGGCCCCTACAAACGGGCCAAAAAATGTCCCCATGCCGCCGAGCAGACACATCATCACGGCCTGTCCGGAGAGCAAATAATGCAGCGAATCAATCGGCACGATCGACAAATGAAGTGCCCGCAACGCGCCCGCCAATCCGCAGATGACAGCGGAGAGCGTGAAGATCAAAAGCTTTGCGCGCGCGACGTTGTAGCCACATGCAGCGGTTCGATTTTCGTTCTCGCGAATCGACTCAATGACCGCCCCAAAGGGTGACGCCAGAATGCGCGACACGAGCCACAGCGCAAGCGCTACAAACACATAGAGCACATAGTATTTCGTCAGAGGATTCACGAAATCGCGCGTCAATCCGAACACATTGATCTGTTCAACCGTCACCCCGCGCAGCCCGTTTTCGCCACCGGTCCAGCGTTCGGCTTTGTAGAACGCGTAGTAGACGATTTGTCCCAGTGCCAACGTCACCATCGAGAAATAAATTCCACGCGTACGAATAGCCAGAAATCCGATCAACAGTCCAGCAACGCCCGACGCTAGCGTGCCCGCCACAATCGCCAGCCACCAGGGCAAACCAAAGTGCACGATGGTGATCCCAGTCAAATAGCTGCCGACGCCAAAAAAAGCTGCGTGCCCAAACGAGAGCAAGCCCGTGTAGCCAAACAGCAAATTGAATCCCACCGCATACAACCCAAAAATCAGGATGTTGAGCGCCAGCGCCTCATACGGCATGATGAGCGGAAAAAGCAGCAGAAAAACGAGCACAGAAGCAACGCGGTGCTTCGCAATCATTGCAATCGCCGAAGAAAGTGGGTTAGCTTGATTGGTCACATTCAACCCATCAAGCCAGCTTTGCCGAACAACCCTTGCGGACGTACTAGAAGTACCACCGCCATCAAAACAAAGATGGAAAGCTCAGCGTATTCCGGCGCAAACAGCGAGGTCATGGAGAACACCACGCCCACCAATAGTCCGGCAACCACCGCGCCGACCAGTGAGCCCATGCCGCCGACAACGGTTACAACAAATGACTCCGCTAGCACCGGAATGCCCATCTCGGGATTGACCGCCCGGGTGGGAGCAGCGAGCAAGCCGGAAAGCCCGGCTATTGCCGTTCCGAGCCCGAACACGAGGAGCCAAATGCGGGAGATATCGATTCCCAGAACGCGCACAATTTCGTTATCCCGCGATCCGGCGCGAATAATTAAACCGTAGCGCGTCTTTTCGATAAAAAGCCATAGCGCGATCACGATCACAGCGGTTGCTGCAATCAGGAACAAACGATACAGCGGGAACATGCCAAAGCCAACGTTCACCACGCCGCGCAGCTCAGTGGGCGTCGATGTCGGCATGCCGTCGATGCCAAAGATAACCCGCATGGCCTCAACCAGCACGTAGCTCAAACCGAAGGTGAGCAGCAGCGGATAGTCGATTCCCCGACCATACAACGGGCGCACCAGAAAGCGCTCGCTTAGTAGCCCGATCGCGCCAACGGCGATTGGGGTCAACACAAGGCTGAACCAGAAACTACCGGTGAGGGTGAGGAAGTAAACCCCTAAAAAAGCACCCACCATGAAAAACGCGCCGTGCGCGAAATTCACCACCGTGAGCATGCCAAAAATGAGTGACAAACCAATCGCCAGAAGCGCGTAAACCGCGCCCAATGCGAGCCCCGTCAGCAGTTGCAGCATGAGCAACTGCGGTGTGATTTCAACCATCGAATATTTGCCGTGAAACGTGAGCGAGTTAACTCAGCACCTTGTGTCCAAGCTCGTCACACGTGCGCAGATTTTTTTCGTCTGGCGCTTCGATGGAGAGCACGTTAAACACGTCGTATTTGTCTTTCATCGCTTTCGACTTTGACTCAACAACGATGACCGATTGCACCGACTGATGGTCACACAGGCGGTAGTTCTGGACGCCTTTGTAGAAGTCATAGCGCATCTTGCGCATGACGTTCGCCACAGCGGTTGCGTTCGTCGAGCGCGCCTCGGTGATCGCCTGCAATACGCTTCTAATTCCGGCGTATCCGAGTGCACCGTAATCGGAAGGCACCGCCCCCGCGTATGCTTTTCTAAACTTGTCGTTGAAAGCCTTTGCTGTCGGGATGCGATCTTCCAGCCCCCAGTAGTAGGACGTGCCGCCGATGATGCCCTCAAAGGCCTCAGCGCCACCGGCCTGCCGCGAGGTGTAGAGCAACACCGGTGTGATCACTTTCATGTTTTGCTTGAGGCCGAAGTCGGTGACCTGCTTGGCGGCATTCACAAGATCACGACCGAAATTGCAAAGCACCAAAACGTCCGGCTTCAGCGCCTGAATGCGCGGCAAGAAAGACGAGAAGTCAGAGGTTCCAAGCGGATGCCGAATGTCAGCCAGCGTCTGCATGCCGAACGCCTGCCCCGCGCGCTGGAAGCCGCGTACCATCTCGTGCCCGTAGGCGTAGTCAGCGGTGAGATAGACCACTTTTTTGCCGAATTTGGGGAACGCATATCGCGCGACGGCACCGGCCGTGATGTGCGGCGTCAGCGCTTCATGGAAGGTGTAGAAGCTCCAGTCCTTTGCCTCGTTAATCGCGTCGGACTGGCTGATGGAATTGAACAGCACTTTGCGCGCTTTGCACACTGCATTGATCGAGAGCTGCGTGGCGGCCGAGAGTGAGCCGACGATCAAATCGACCTTGTCCTTTTCGATCAATTCAAGCGTGCGTGTGGCCGCCTCGCCGGGATTTAGTTTGTCATCACGAACGAGAAGCTCGCATTTGCGCCCGTTAAAGCCACCACCCGCATTAAATTCTTTCACCGCGAGTTCGGCAGCGCGCACCTGATCCTGCGCTTCGGAGGAAAACGCGCCGGTCAGCGGCGTGGGAAACCCAATCTTGATCGGCCCCGTTTGCGCGAACGCCATGCGCGATACGAACTGCGCTCCCGCGATGGTCAATCCCGCAGCGCCCCCGGCCAGTATGCGACGACGAAGATTGACGGGTTTGCCAGTGGACGAATCAGACATGGGGTCTCCTTACGAATTGACACTTAAAAATTTCGCGTTACTACGACGCGTGGTCGGTGTACCTGAATCGATGCTAGTTTAGCCACCCTGCGCGGCAAGCACATTTGCGTTGGTGCTGTCTTCCGGAACAATCGCCGTATCACGCAAAACCTGATTGACGTCTCTTTCCGCGCGCCCGGCGTTGGTCGAGCCGTACGTTTGCAAATAGCGTCCCAGAACGCGACCGCGATTGACGACTGCGTTTCCGGGCACCAGTCGCAGCGCTTCGTAGCGGAGGAGCGCGTCCGGAGAAGCGCCCGCTGCATTGATGCAATCCACCAATGCCATTGCATCAATCGCCGCTTTGGTCACGCCCATGCCGACGTGTGGCCGCGCGACAAAACTCGCGTCACCCATCAGCGCTACGCGGCCAAACGCGATGGCAGTGGAGGCCATGTCAAATATCGGCTGCAGAAACGGTTGCGCGGTCTCTTCAATAATTTCAGCAAACTGCGGCGCGAGCAATTCGTTCGCAGCGTTACGCATGGCACGAACGTGTCGTTCATCGATTTTGTGTGGTGGAATGCCTTGCGGGTAGTGCACGCCATCGGCATCGGTGAGCAGCGCTGCGAGTGCGGCCTCGCTGTGCGCGGGGCGATACCAGACGAAGTTGTAGCGTCGCTCGCCGCGCGAGGATTGATCGTTAGCGCCGGTCACCGGGTAGCCAATGATCTGTTCACCATCGGGCAAACCGAAGCCGAAATGATCGAACACGGTTGACAGCGTCAAGGCGGACAGCGCGGATTCGTCGCACACGCCGCGCCATGCAACGTAGCCCGCGTAGACGGGCGTGGCCTCGGGTGCGAACTGTCGCCGAACCGTGGAGCGGAGGCCATCGGAGGCGATGACCAGACTCGCTTCAAACGTTTGTTCTGCCGCGTGCACAACGGCACCTGAGGCCGTTTGATCAACCCGCTCCAAGCCCATCCCTGTGAGGTATCGCTCGGCCGGCAGCGCCGCTTTCAGAATCGCATACAAACGACTCCATGAGGTCAGCACTTGCGGCAAACTCAAACATGCAATCACGTCGCCGCGAACATCCAGCGCGACCCGATCTTGTACGGCGATACCCAGATCAGCCGATATCGATACGCCCGCTTGGTGCAGCGCTTCGAGCAGCGCGGGATGCGTCACGATACCCGCGCCACGCCCATCCAGCGGGGCAGAAGCGCGCTCCAGTACGATGACATCATGCCCTGCGCGATGCAAAAGATTGGCTACCAGCAGCCCGCCGAGCGAACCGCCGACGACGACAATGCGGGGCACGCTATACCGCGCTCATCGCTTGCCGCATCGGAAGCAAGATCACGCGGGAAACGTCAGCCCCACGGCCTCAGCTGCAGGGTAATTGAGCTCAATCACCACGCCGCTAGGGTCATCCAGAAACATTTGATGCAAGCCAATCGACGGTACGGTGCGATGCCGCGCGGTTGCGCCAAGCGCGGTGACACGATCCATCATCGCGGCCAAACCTTCCGAGAAAAACGCGATGTGATCGACCGCGCCGCTGCCCTGCAACTTGGCCACATCGATGTCTCCTAGATAAGCCTTCAACCCTTCAGGATTGTCAGGGTCGATACCAATCAGGTGAACGACGGCGTTGGCGACATCGGCATGATCGCCACCGTACATCCATATCCCAGGGAATGGAAAATTCGGACGAGGCCCTACGGTGAGTCCCAGCATGTCCGAATAAAAGCGGCTGCTCGCGGCCAAATCGGTGGTGCGGATCGAGAAGTGATTCAGGGAGAGTTTCATGCCAATTCCGGATACTGCGGGTGCATCGTTTACGTGTCGGTTAAGCAACGATGATAGCCGTACTTTGTGCGGATGAAGGTCGTTTTCGCATTGATCTAAAACGCTACAGCTTTATCCTGTAACCTATATTTTACTTGGGCTAAGTCGTTAAAAGTAGTTGTCTCGACTTTAGGTTAATTGTTGTTTCAGCCCCAATGCAATCGACGTTTCACGCCAAAGCTGTTAGCTTCCGAGATGGCTCGACATGTCATCACCGCCGCATCGCGATAATGGACTCAACGTGATAAACATCGTGCTGGAACAAGCAGGAAATTGAAATGGAATTGACGTGGAACTAGCCGGAGAAAAACTCATCGCGGCAACGCCGTCAGAAGTGTGGCGCGCGCTGAATGACCCAGCAATACTTGCCAATTGCATTCCCTCTTGCGAAAGCGTCGAGCGTTTGTCTGAGTCGGAAACACACGCTCGCGTGCTGCTGCGAATTGGCCCGGTTCGGACGCTGTTTGTCGGCAAAATTTTGATGAGCGACATTCGGCCCGATGAAGGTTGCACGATGGTTTTTGAAGGCTCCGGCGGCAACGCGGGATTCGCCAACGGACGCTCCACGGTGCAGCTCGCGCGTGACGGCGAGGCAACCCGATTGTCGTACACCGCGTCAGCCTCCGTCGGCGGAAAACTTGGACAGGTCGGTGGTCGAATGATTGATGCGTTTGCCAAGAAAATGGCGGACGAATTTTTTGGTAATTTGCAGACAGCGTTGGCGGGCGGCACACCCGCACCGGGTGACGACGTAGCGCCCACTACTGTTGCGGTAGCTGCCTCGACCATAGGCCGCTCAACTGCCCTGCCAAGCGATGGCAATCCGCAAAGCGAAGGCACGCGAGTGCTCTGGTTTGCCTTGGGCGTAGGGGCCACTGCCTTTGGCTTCTGGCTCGCGCATTTGCTGCGCTAATCGGGGAGATTTCAACGATGAAGGCCCCCGCATTTGACTATGTGAAACCGCGCTTGCTTGCGGACGTATTTCCGCTGCTGCAAACGTATGGCGACGAAGCGCGATTATTGGCGGGCGGACAAACATTGTTGGCCACGCTCAACATGCGCTTGTCGGAACCGAGCGTTTTGATTGACTTGTCTGCCATTGCCGAACTGCGAGGCATCACACTTGTGGGCTCCATGTTGCGTATCGGCGCGATGGTGACGCACAGCGAAATCGAAGTGTCGGCGCTAGTTGCCCAGCATGCGCCTCTGTTGCCGTTGGCCGCGCCGCACATCGCGCATCGGGCTATCCGCAATCTTGGCACCCTGGGCGGGTCAATTGCTTACGCCGATCCCGCTGCGGAGTGGCCTACCTGCTTGCTGGCGCTTGATGGCGTGGTGATTGCGAAGAGCGCGACTGGCGAGCGGCGCATTCGCTCAGATGATTTTATTGTTGATCTCTACACCACCGCCCTGCTCCCCGGCGAAATCATCATCGCCTGCGAATTTCCTGCCGCGTCTGCCGGGCACTGGTGCGACTTTGATGAGTTGTCGCGACGACATGGCGACTATGCGATTGTCGGACTGGCGGGGGCGGGTCAACGCTCTGAAAATACGTTGACCGACTTGCGATTGGTATTTCTAGGGTTGGGCGCAACGCCGCTTCGCGCTTCGCGAGCGGAAGCCATCATCGATGGACAACCGCTAACTAACGGGCTGATCGATCAAGCTGTGAGCGCGCTTAAAGCCGAGTTCTCGGCCGTCGGCGATCTCACCAGCGACGCCGCGACCAAAATGCATTTGTCGGGCGTGTTGCTCAAGCGGATGTTGATGAAACAAATGCGGTTGAAAAGCGCGTGATGAGCAGTATGGAAAATTTTTCTCCCACCCACCTTATCAACGTCACCGTCAACGGTCACGTCGAGCAACGCTCGGTGCAGCCGCGACAGCATTTGATTGATTTTTTGCGCGATGATTTAGGACTCAAAGGCTCGCATGTTGGTTGCGAGCACGGCGTATGTGGCGCGTGTACGGTGAAGCTTGATGGCCAAATTGTGCGTGGCTGTCTGGTGCTCGCTGTGCAGGCAGATCGCAAGCGGGTGGAAACGATTGAAGGGCTCACGCAAAGCGGTGCCGCGCGGGCACTGCAAGCCGCGTTCGTGCGGCGCAATGCGCTGCAATGCGGCTTTTGCACGCCCGGCATGCTGGCTGCGGCGCTGGAACTGGTAGAGACGAAACCGAACGCAACGCGCACTGAAGTGCGCGAATGGATCTCGGGCAACTATTGCCGCTGCACTGGCTATCAGGCGATTGTTGACGCGATTTGTGATGTGCTGGCGGAGAACGCGGAGGCCGCGAAATGAAGCCTTTGCCCCCCGCAACCGAGCACTCACGCTACATCGGACAAAGCGTGGCCCGTCCCAACGCGCTTCGACTCGCCGAGGGGCGCGGCACGTACGTGGACGACATCGAGTTGCCGCGCATGGTGCATGTCGTGTACTGGCGAAGCCCGGTTGCGCATGCGCGTATCTTGAAAATTGATGCCTCATTCGCACGCATGATGCCGGGTGTCGTTACCGTTGTTGATGGCGCAGAGATGGCCAAAATCTGCAAGCCTTGGGTCGCAACATTGACTCACCTTGCGGGAATGAAATCCGCGCCGCAATATCCGCTCGCGATAGATCGCGCCTGCTGGCAGGGCGAGCCGGTCGTTGCAATTGTGGCGAACACCCGGGTTGAGGCTGAAGATGCGCTGCAATATCTGGTGGTTGAATGGGAAGCGCTGCCCGCATTGATCGAAACCGAGACGGCGCTTGATCCGGACAGCCCGGTGATTCACGGTGATCTTGGCGACAATTTGTGCTTCACACGTAGCCTCGACACCGCCGGTGTCGACGAAGCATTCGCAAATGCGGATGCGGTTGCCGAGGTGACGTTTCAGTTCGGTCGACACACCGGTGTCACGCTTGAGCCGCGCTGCCAGATATCGGACTACAACCCAAGCGACAAGCGGCTTACCGTGCATCATTCGCAGCAAGCGCCGCACATGATGCAGGATTTGTACTCGCGTCAACTGGGCATCCCCGAGTCGCATATTCGGGTCATTTGCAAGGACGTTGGCGGCTCATTTGGCATCAAGGTTCACGCGTATCCGGATGACTTTGCGACAGTCGCCTTGTCGGTCATGCTTGAGCGGCCCGTGAAATTTGTTGCAGATCGGCTGGAGTCATTCACCTCCGATATTCACGCGCGGCAACACCGCGTGACCGGGCGAATCGCGGCCAATAAAACGGGCGAAATTTTGGCGTTCGAGATTGATGATTTGACGGGGATTGGGCCCTATTCGATGTTTCCGCGCACCAGCGCTATCGAGGGCAATCAGGTGGTCAATCTGGTCGGCGGGCCATATCGTCATCAGCAGTATCGCGCGAAATTGAACGTCGTGTTTCAGAACAAAACGCCCACCTGTCAGTACCGTGGCGTCGGACATCCGATTGCCTGCGCGGTGACGGAAGGCCTCGTCGATGCAGTGGCGCAGAAACTCGGAATGGATCCGCTCGCCATTCGCCAGCAGAACGTGATTCGCGACGACGCGTATCCGATGACCGCGACCTCAGGCATCAAACTCGAAGGTTTGTCGCATCAACAGTGCCTCGACAAAATCGCGCTGATGATGGATTACCCCGCGCTGCGTGCCGAACAAGCCGAGCTGCGGAAGCGCGGCATTTATCGTGGCATCGGCATTGCCGCGTTGATTGAACTCACCAACCCGAGCGCGGCGTTCTATGGCGTGGGCGGCGCGCGAATTTCAGCGCAGGACGGCGCGACGATTCGGCTGGAGCCGACCGGAGCGATCACCGTGATGGTTGGCGTTGGCGAACAGGGTCAAGGCACCGAAGGCATCTTCGCGCAAATCGCCGCAGACGCGGTCGGCGTATCGATGACATCGGTGCGCGTGGTGACGGGCGACACTGATGTCACGCCGTACGGCGGCGGCACCTGGGCCTCACGCGGCGCTGGCATTGGCGGCGAGGCCGTGTTGCAGGCGGGCCTGGCGCTGCAAAAAAATATCGTCGATGTTGCCAGCGTGATCTTGAAACGCCACGCCTCGGAGCTCGCGTTGGTCAACGACGCAATCATCGAAATCGCAACCTCGCACTCGCTCATGCCGCTCGCCGAATTGGGCCGCATTGCCTACTTCCGTCCCGATTCCTTACCCGCGGGATTTACGGCGGAGCTGATGGTGACACGTCACTACGCGCAGCGCGACTATCCGTTTATTTTCACCAACGGTGTGCAGGCGAGTCTTGTTGAAGTTGATGTGGATACCGGATTCGTCAAGCTGCTGAAACACTGGGTGGTTGAGGACTGCGGTCGCGTGATTAACCCGATGCTTGTTGATGAGCAAATGCGTGGCGCTGTGGTGCAAGGCATTGGCGGTGCGCTGTTTGAAGAGTGTCTTTACGACGACGCAGGCTTGCTGCAAAACGGCAACATGGCGGACTATCTGGCGCCGATGGCAGCCGAGATGCCGGACATCGAAGTCGCGCACGTTGAGACACCCACCAAGACGTCCCAGCTTGGTGCCAAAGGCGCCGGAGAAGCGGGTACGGCGGGCGCACCCGCTGCCATCATGAACGCGATCAATGATGCGCTTTATCCGTTCAACGCGACCGTATATTCACAGCCGATTACGCCGCAAAAAATACTGCGGGCGCTGGGCAAGGTCTAGCGCTGCGTTAGTCGTAAGGCCGCTAAGCCAGCGTTTCGATTGCGATCAATGCATGACGCCGTTCTTGCCGATCACCGTTAAGTCGACGTAGCGACTGCCTTCATGCGCGCGGGGGCTGTAGCGCACGGTGAAGCCCTTCATTTCGTACGGGTTCATCGTCTCCAACGCCTTGACCAGCGATTCCGGGTTCGGTGAAGCCGAGCCGGTTCGGCGCAATCCCTCCACCAGTACGGCGGCTTCAAGGTAGCCCTCCAGACTGTAGAACGAAGGTTCGCCACGCTTCAGCGCCTCAAGATCGCGCCGGTAATCTCGAACAATCAGCATTGACGCGCCGCTCGGTATGGGGACGACTTGCGTGACGCCGAGTCCCTTTGCCGCGCCTTCAGTCTGCTTCATGACCAGCGTCGTGTCCACCGGTGAAAATGCGTAACTTGAAACACCGCGTAACTGCGTCGACAGTTCACGAACCACCGGAATCGCCGCGTTCGACAACATTGCGAGAAAGATCGCCTGCGGTTGCGACTGCTTGATCGTCGCGAGGACGGTCGCCGCGTTGTCACCCGTTGCGGTGACTTTATTCTCGGTAAAGGTCGTGATGCCCGCGGCCGTGAGCTCGGCGACAAAAATATCGCGCGTCGCCTGTCCAAACGGGATGTCCTGCTGCACGATTGCGACTTTCGTCAGCCCAATCACTTTTAAATGCGACACGATAAGCCGCGCCTCATCGGCATAACTCCCGCGAACCGGAAACACATAGCGCAGGTAGCCCGCACGCACCGCAGCGGTACCCGAGGTGACGCCAACAGCGGGGATTTTCAGCTCCGCCACAACAGGCAACGCGGCAGCGACTGTTGGCACGCCAAACAGCCCGAGGAACGCAACCGGTCGCTGCTCGTCGGCGAGCTGCTTTAAGTTCGCGACCGTCTTCGCCGGCACGTAGCCGTCGTCCATGGTGACCACGCGAATCTGTTGACCATTAACGCCGCCTTCGCGGTTGACACGGGCGATGAGCGCATCGGCACCGTCCTGCTTGGCGGTTCCGTACGAGGTCTGCGCCCCAGACAGCGGAAGGCTGCGACCCACGATGATTTCGCTGAATGCGGGGACTGCCAGGCTCAGACCCAGCATCGCCACGATGGGTGACAACGCCGCCAATATCTTGACACGGTGAGACGAGGGGCGCGACAACCGACGTTGGGCTGATTTCATAGATTACGAAGTGCAAAAAATATGGGTTAGATTTTTTGTGGCGCCGACACGCTGACACGCAAACGCGGTTGGACGACGCAACATTAATGACAACAGCATTGTCACACGACCACAACCTATAAATACAAGTGTGTGATGCGGGCAAACCCCTAGTCATATAGATGATCTATATGACTTAGAATTGCGGCCACGCAGGCGAAAAATCGCCACCAAGCTACATTTGCGCTTCAAGGTTTTAAGGAGGACTTTAGTTGTGAAAAATCTGCACGTACGAACTTCATCGTTAGCGGCATCGGTAGCCGCCGCCGCGTTTTTATTTCCTGCAATTTCGGTACAAGCATCTGATCTTCGCGTTCAGTGCTATTCCGATGGCAACGAATGCGAAGTAACCGCCGACATCGCGAAACGATTTGAAGCCGCAAACCCCGGCACCAAAATCATCATCGACAAAGTGCCTTACAAGGCCGTGGTCGAGACTTTGCCAGTGCAACTGGCCGCAGGCGAAGGTCCGGACATTGCCCGCGTCACCGATCTGGGTGGCTTGAACAAGTACTACCTTGACCTGACACCACATCTGAGCGCTGCACGTCAGAAAGCGTGGCAAGACAATTTTGCGTCCACACTTTCATGGTTCCGCGCTGGCCCTGCTGACAAGGGCATTTACGGCCTAATGTCGCAACTCACCGTCACCGGCATGTACGTCAACAAGACGCTGTTCGAGCAGGCGAAAGTGCCGATGCCAGGCGCGACCGCGACGTGGGACGACTGGATGGCCGCTGGCAAAAAAGTCGCCGACGCAACGAAGACACCTTTTGTGATGGCGATGGATCGCACCGGACATCGCTTTGCGCCGCTGGCCGTCGCCTACGGATCCAAATATTTTGACGCGAGCGGCAACCCGATCATTGACGATGGCTATAAGCTCGCAGCGAAAAAATTCGTGGACTGGAACAAGGCCGGTCTGGTGCCCAAGGAAGTGTGGGGCGGCCTTGGCGGCTCCGCGTATCGCGACGCGTTTGAAGAGTTCGCCAACGGTCGCATCGTGATGTACTACTCCGGCTCGTGGCAAGTGATGCGCATGGACAAAAACGTAACCAAGTCGTTTGACTGGGCGGCGGTGCCCGCGCCGTGCGGGCCAGCCGGTTGCACGGCCATGCCGGGCGGCGCAGCGTACGTAGGCCTGAAGCGCACCAAGGCTCCCGCCGAGGTCGCGAAATTCCTCGATTTCTTGTCGATGGACGCGAACTATTCGGAAATGATGTCGAAAACCGACAACATTCCAGCGAGTTTGTCGGTAGCCAAAGCGGGCGTGACGTACAACGTGTCGCCACTGGCCAAAGCCGCGCTGAATTCGTTTGTCGCGGACGTTCCGAAAATCCTCAAGCCAAACTTTGACTTGCAGGGCTATCGCCTGAATCGTGCGGTGTTCCAGCCAACGGCAGCCCGCTTGGGGCAAGCCATCGCGGGAGAAATGTCACTGGACGATGCGCTCAAACGTGTGGCGTCAGACTTGGACGAACAGGTCAAGGCGGCGGCGAAGTAAGGCTGCTGCCGCGAGTAGGGTGGGCACCCCGTGCCCACCAAACCGCTGCGATTCGATAACGGTTGTTATGTGACCGCTAGGTGGGCACAGGGTGCCCACCCTACCGCATTTTTTAGGCAGTAAGTTCCAGCACAGCTTTTTCACAAAGCCCTCAGTCACTTGAGGCGTAGCGGCCAATAAATGCAATAGTCGACCTCAGGCGTTTATGTCGTATACGCCCCGATAAAACGCCATGTTCAGTGAAAAGTTGAAAGGGTAAAAATCATGAAAACCAGCGCCAGCACGCCGTGGTTCTTTCTGGCCCCGAACGTGATCGTGATCGTGTTGTTCACGTTCATCCCGATTGCAATCAACTTTTATTACGCGTTCACCGGCGGCGTGAATCTGTATCCGACCCAGCGCCCCGGCGTCGGTGTCGAAAACTTCTCAACGCTACTCGAATGCGGCTCGTACTTCGATCCGTCGTCTTGCCGCAAAGACGTGTTCTGGCAATCGATCTGGAACACCGCCAAGTACGCGATCTTTCAGGTCTCGTTGATGGTGCTCTTCGCGCTGATCACAGCGGTCGTACTTAACCGAAAAATCATGGGGCGCGGCTTTTGGCGTGGCGTGTTTTTCTACCCTGTTCTGCTCTCACCCGTCGTTGTCGCTCTCATCTGGAAATGGATATTGCAGCGCGACGGTTTGCTCAACGCGGCGATGGTTGCGGTGGATGCACATCCCGTGCTCTGGCTCGCGGAACCGGGCTGGGCGTTCTTCTGGGTAACGTTTGTTTCGATCTGGGCGCACATGGGTTTCTACACACTCATTCTGCTCGCCGGTTTGCAGGCGATTCCGGCTGATCTGTACGAAGCGGCGCAGCTCGACAAAGCCTCGCCGTGGCGCTCGCTGACGAAGATTACGCTGCCGCTGTTGATGCCCAATTTGCTGGTCGTCGTTGTGCTCGCGATGATCAAAGCGGTGCAAATATTTGACGAAGTTTTCGTGCTCACAGGCGGCGGCCCAGGCTCGGCGACCACCTTCGTCGTGCAGTTCATCTATCAAACCGGCTTTGTCGAACCAGTTCGGCTGTACGGCATCGCCGCAGCAGGTTCGCTCATGCTGGCCCTCGCACTGGTCGCGCTAACGCTCTTGCAATTGAAGTTGTCGAATGCCGAAAAGGCCGGGGAGCGCGTGAAATGAAAACACTCAATTTCCTCACGCGTACGCGCAACGGCCGGAGCCTGGACTGGACCGACTGGCTGTCTTATGCCTACCTCGTGATGGGCCTGTTTTTGATGTTCGGGCCGGTGTTGTGGCTCGTGATGTCGTCGTTCAAAACTGAATCTGCACTCAACGAATTTCCGCCGTCGTTTTTGCCATATGGTCAAAAGTCCATCGCGGTGCCTGGCGAAGAAAAGATGAAGCCCGTGTATCGCGTCAAGATGCCCGACGGGACAACGAAAGAGCTCGCCGAACTGCGCCGCATCGGCCTCACGGCCACATTGATCGACCCAGCACGACCAGACGATTTGATCCGCGTTAACGTGAAGGATCGTGAGCCTGTGCGGGAGTTCAAACTCGCCACCGAGAACTACACCGACCTCGGCGGACAGATCAAATTTGGTACTTACCTCTGGAACTCGGTGTTTATCACCGTGATCGCGACGATCCTCACGCTGCTGTTCAACTCCATGGCGGCGTTTGCACTGTCGAAGTACAAATTTAGCGGACGCTCCGCTGTGTTCCTGTTGATCCTCGGCACGTTGATGGTGCCACCGGCGATTGTGCTCGTACCGAACTTTTTGGTGATCTCGGAGCTGGGGCTGCTCAACAGTTTGTGGGGCGTCATCTGGCCCGCGATTGCCACGCCAACGGGTGTGTTCCTGCTGCGCCAATACATGCTCACCATCCCGGACGAATTGCTGGAAGCTGCACGCATGGACAACGCGAGCGAATGGCAAATCTACTGGCGCATCGTGCTGCCGCTCGCCGCACCCGCGCTCGCAGTGCTCGCGATTTTCTCGGTGATGTGGCGCTGGAATGATTTCCTCTGGCCGCTCATCGTGCTTTCGAAGAACGAAAAATTTACGCTGCAACTCGCACTCAATGCCTTCCAGGGTGACCTTGTCACGCAATGGAATTATTTGCTTGCGATGACGGTGATCACGCTATTGCCGATCACTATCGTGTTCGCTTTTCTGCAGAAATACATCACTCAGGGCATAGCGTCCGCAGGGGTCAAATAATGGCATCGCTTCAACTCAAAAAAGTCATCAAGGATTTCGGCCCGACGCGCGTCATTCGCAGCGTTGATCTGGACGTGCATGATGGCGAATTCGTTGTATTTGTTGGCCCGTCGGGCTGCGGAAAATCCACACTTCTGCGGATGATTTGTGGACTGGAAGACATCAGCTCGGGCGAACTCACGATTGACGGCGTACGCGCCAACGACACCCGCGCCGCCGATCGCGGCCTGTCGATGGTGTTTCAGTCGTACGCGCTTTATCCGCATATGAGCGTGTATCAAAACATGGCGTTCGGACTGGAGAACACTGGCATTGCGAAAGATGTCGTTCGAACCAAGGTGGACGCGGCCGCAAAGTTGCTGCGCCTCGATCCGCTGTTAGAAAGGAAGCCCACGCAGCTGTCGGGCGGTCAGCGCCAGCGTGTTGCCATCGGTCGCTCCATTGTTCGCGAGCCGAAGATTTTCTTATTCGATGAGCCCTTGTCAAATCTCGATGCCGAATTGCGTGTGTCGATGCGAGGCGAAATTACGGGCCTTCACCGCCGACTCGGCGCAACGATGATTTACGTGACGCACGATCAGGTTGAGGCCATGACGATGGCTGACAAAATCGTCGTGCTGCGTGCAGGCAGTATTGAACAGGTCGGCTCGCCACTGGAGCTCTACAACAGTCCCAACAACAAATTTGTTGCGGGCTTCATTGGCTCACCACAGATGAATTTTGCTCCGGTGACGGCGGGACACGGCGACAATATCGTCACCGAATACGGCGAAACATTTGAATTGAAAACGGCAACCAAGCCTGCCTCCGGAACTGCGCTCACGCTGGGTGTGCGCCCCGAACACCTGACGCTCGAAAAGCGCGAAGGCTCGCTCGCGCTGCCCATCACGATCACCGGTGTCGAGCAGCTGGGTGGCCACTCGCTTTTGTACGGAACGTTGTCCGGAGCGAACGCCAGTGCGGATGGCCCACGCATCACCGCACAAGTGGCCGGTCAGGTCACAACGAAGATCGGCGAAACCGCAACCGTCTATGCGCCACCGGAAGCATGCCGCCTGTTTGAAGCGAGCGGCGAAGAACGAGCGGTTCGCTGATGACGCTGCTACGTCGAGCGGAGGTTCGCGCGAGCCAGAACGGCGTTGAAGTCGGATTCGACGGTGGCTGGCACTGCCGGATCAGCATCGTCGCTGACGGCGTGGGACGCGTTTTCTTCAGCCCTCCCGAAGGTTTGCGCGAAGAGCGCACGTGGGCCATTTGTAGTGCTGGTCCGAAACCCGCGTCTGATATCCACGGGGTGGATCGTGCCTCGTTATTTGCGACTTCGCTTGGCATCGTTTCGCACGATGGCAAGATCGTCACCTTATCTGGCGAAACGCTTCGCGCGAAGGTAACGCTTGAACCGTTTGGCATTGTCTGGGAGCAGCGCAACGAAAGTGGCGATTGGCTCGTCTGCTGCAAGGATCGTCCCACCTACGCCTACTCCACCGAAAAGCGCAGCGGCCAGGTCAGTCACTGGCAATCCCGTGACGAGCATGACCAATACTTCGGGCTCGGCGACAAAACTGGCCCGCTGAACAAGTCCGGGCGTCGACTGCGCACGCGACAGTTGGACGCCCTTGGCTACAACGGCGAAACCAGCGACCCACTCTACAAACACTGGCCGTTTTTCCTCGGACGCCGCGCGGACACTGGGTCGACTTACGGCATTTACTACGACACGCTCGCCGAATGCACCTTCGATTTCGGACAGGAATTCGACAACTATCACGAGTTTTACCGCGCAACAGAAATTGCCGACGGCGATCTCGATTACTACGTGTTCGCCGGGCCGGATGTCTCTGCGGCGCTCGCGCGATTCATGCAATTGATCGGTGGCACGGCATTTCCGCCGCGCTGGAGTTTGGGTTATGCCAACACGGCGATGGCGCTTGCGGATTTTCCGGATGCGCAGCAAAAGATTCGCGAATTCCTCGCGCTCGCCGAGCGCGACAAGTTTCCGCTGTCGAGCTTTCATTTCGGTTCGGGCTACACAAGTCGCCGCAAGCAGCGCTACGTGTTCACATGGAACACCGACAAATTCCCGGATGCGCGCGGGCTGTTGCAATCATTCAAGGCAGCCGACGTTCGCACGATGGCGAACCTTAAGCCGTGCCTCTTGAATGATCACCCCGCCTATGCCGCGATCGAAGCCAGCGGCGGCTTTGTTCGCGACACCGAAACCGGCAAGCCCTGCCTCGATCAATTTTGGGATGGCTGGGGCGCGCATCTGGATTTCACGCGTGACTCTGATCGTCAATGGTGGCAAACCAATCTGCGAAAACAGATTCTCGATGTGGGTATCGACACCGCATGGAACGACAATAACGAATACGAAATCTGGAGCGAAACCGGTGCCTCCAACGGCAACGGAAACGCAATTCCAATCCACCGTTCGCGCGCGCTGCATGCGCTGCTCATGACTCAGGCAACCGCCACTGCGCAGGCCGCCGCCAAACCCGACGAACGTGTTTACACCGTCACGCGCGCAGGCCCGCCGGGCCTGCAGCGCTACGCTCAGACGTGGAGCGGCGACAACACGACAAGCTGGCACACGATGCGCTGGAACCAGCGTATGGCGCTCACCATGAGCCTGTCGGGAATGTTCAACGTAGGCCACGACATTGGTGGCTTCGCAGGCCCGGTACCCAACGCTGAAATGCTCATCCGGTGGACGCAGGCCTGTGCCCTGGTGCCACGCATGATCATGAACTCGTGGAAAGCCGACGCGAGCGTCAACACGCCTTGGCTGCATGCGGACGCAACCGCGCCGATTCGTCAAAGCATCGGCTTGCGTCTGCATTTGATGCCGTACCTATACACACTCATGTGGCAGGCGACCACAAAACATACGCCAGTGTTGCGTCCCACGTTCTTTCACTTCGGTGACGATACAACGGCGTGGCAGGACAATGACGAAATGATGGTCGGTGGAGATCTGATGGTTGCACCGGTGTTCGAAGCCGACGCGCGGAAGCGAACGCTGCATCTACCGCGCGGCGCGCATGCTGAAGGTTGGTACGATTTCTGGTCGGGCCAGTATTTTGCAGGTGGACGAACTGTCACTGTGGACGCGCCACTTGATCGCCTGCCGTTGTTCGTGCGTGCCGGTGCACTGTTGCCGACCACAGACACGACGAGCGATCTGCAAAAAACTGAAGAGCCTTCACGTGCGCTTCGCTACTACCCAGTGCCCTCTTCCGCGAAGACTGCGACGACCACCGCATTGTTTGAAGACAACGGCTTGCAGATTACCGATGCCGACGATCAACGCGTGATTCACACGTTCAACGCGATGTCAGACCGCGATTCGCTTCATATTGAAGCGTCGCGACAGGGTACGTGGACTCTACCGTACCAAAACATTCGTGTGATTCTGCCGCCGAACGAAACGCGACCGCTGCGGCTCACATCGACGGGCGTGCCGCTCGCGTAATGACGCGATGACGCAATGGTCGTGGCTCGGTGATGATGCTGCGACAGCGCAACGTCGAGCTGATCTATGGCGATTGCTTGGCCCGCGTCCAGCCCTTGCCGCCACCCCTAGCGGCGCGCTGATTTCGGCGCAAACGATTGCGAATGCTCGCGTGGAAACCTGGAGGTTGGCGCTCAACAGCGAAGAGCCCGTTCCCGCGATTCTGGTGCGCCCGTTGAACGTGCCGCCGCGCGGCCTCGTGCTCTATTGTCACGCGCACGGCAACCGTTTTGAGTGCGGCAAGAACGAGCTACTGTTGGGTCGCCCAGCGATACAAAATCCACCGTATGGTGAAACGCTGGCAGCACTGGGTTTCGCCGCCATCGCCATCGATCATTGGTGCTTTGGCGAACGCAATGTCGGCGGCGTAAAGTCTGAGCGCGCAATGGTCAAGCGCCTGTTGTGGGAAGGTAAAACATTGTGGGGTTACCGCGTTCACGACACCTTGTCCTCGCTTGACTGGGCGCGCTCGCAGCCCGGTCTCGCGCACCTACCGGTCACCGCGCTGGGCCTGTCAATGGGCAGCACGATGGCCGTCTGGGCGGCGGCGCTCGATCCGTCCATTGCTGCCTGCGTCGATCTCTGCTGCCTCGCTGAGTACGATGCACTTGTCGAGAGCGGCGGATTCGATCAGCATGGCGAATACTTCTTCATATCGGGTCTGCGAAACGAATTCACTGCCGCTGAAATCAGCGCGTTGATCGCGCCGAGACCCCATTCATCACTGATCGGTCGGGACGACCCGCTTACCCCGCCTGCTGGCGTGCAATCCGTCAATCGCGCGCTCACGGCCATTTACGATTCGCTCGGGAAACCAGCCAATTGGCAGCAACAAGTGTTCGAATGCGGGCATCAGGAAACACCTGAAATGCGAGCTGCGGTGGTGCGGTTTCTTGACACAACAGGCGTCGCGATAAATCACGAGCGGCGTTGAAATCGCGTCCCGCCAAAAAGCGGAGACGCAACCTCGTTAAAAAGCATCCACTTCCACTCCTTTAGGCAACGTCTTGATTACGTCGCAAACACAATTTCACCGCCCTGTGCATCCACCTCAATTGTCGATCCGGGCGGGAACTTGCCTGCGAGCAACTCCTTCGACAGCGGGTTCTCCACTGACTGCTGGATTGCGCGCTTGAGCGGACGTGCGCCATAGACCGGGTCGAAGCCCGCCTCGCACAGCACGTCAAGCGCGGACTCGGACACTTCGATCTTCAGATCAAGTTTGGCAAGACGTTCTTCGAGACGCTGCAACTGAATGCGCGCAATGCCTTTAATGTTGTCTTTGCCAAGCGCATGGAACACCACGATCTCATCAATGCGGTTGATGAACTCGGGGCGGAAGTGATCTTTCACCTCAGCCATCACCGCGATCTTCACGAGCTCTGGCGGCGAATCAATCATCGCCTGAATCTTCGCGCCACCGAGGTTACTGGTCATGATCATCACAGTGTTTTTGAAGTCCACAGTGCGGCCCTGCCCGTCGGTCATACGGCCATCGTCGAGCGCCTGCAACAGCACGTTAAACACATCGGGATGCGCCTTTTCGACCTCGTCAAAAAGGATCACACAATAGGGCTTGCGACGCACCTGCTCGGTGAGCTGACCGCCTTCGTCGAAGCCCACATATCCAGGCGGAGCGCCGATCAGACGAGCCACCGAATGCTTCTCCATGTACTCGCTCATGTCGATGCGGATGAGCGCGGTTTCACTGTCGAACAGGAACTGTGCGAGCGCCTTTGTGAGCTCCGTTTTGCCGACACCTGTTGGCCCGAGGAACAGGAACGAGCCGTACGGCTTGTTCGGATCGGCGAGGCCCGCGCGCGAGCGGCGGATCGCGTCGGCGACGAGCGAAACCGCTTCGTCCTGGCCGATGACGCGCTTGTGCAGCGCATCTTCAATGTGCAATAGTTTGTCGCGTTCGCCGGTCATCATTTTGCTTACGGGAATGCCGGTGGCGCGCGAGACGACTTCGGCGATTTCCTCTGCGCCGACCTGCGTGCGCAGGAGCTTTCCCTTGGTGGGTTTGCCAACGCTATCTGCGTCTACTTTTGTTGATTCGGACGCTTTCAGCTTCGCTTCCAGCTCTGGCAACTTGCCATACTGAATCTCAGACATCCGCGCAAAGTCACCGCGACGGCGGGCTTCGTCCATCTCAAGTTTCAGTTTTTCGATTTGCTCCTTGACGCCTTGCGAGCCCTGCACTGCGGCCTTTTCGCCACGCAGAATTTCGTCGAAATCCGCGTATTCCCGCTCAAGCTTCAGGATTTCTTCATCGATCAGGCCGAGGCGCTTTTTCGACGCATCGTCCTTCTCCTTTTTCACGGCTTCGCGCTCAATCTTCAATTGAATGATGCGACGATCCAGCTTGTCCATGACCTCGGGCTTGGAGTCGATTTCCATCTTGATTCGGCTCGCCGCCTCATCAATCAAGTCGATGGCTTTGTCCGGCAAAAAACGATCCGTGATGTAGCGATGCGACAGCTCAGCCGCCGCGATGATCGCTGCATCGGTGATGTCAACACCGTGATGGACTTCGTACTTTTCCTTGAGGCCGCGCAAGATGGCGACAGTGGATTCCACCGATGGCTCGCCGACAAGCACCTTCTGGAAGCGACGTTCCAGCGCGGCGTCCTTCTCCACGTATTTGCGATATTCATCGAGCGTGGTTGCGCCGACACAATGCAATTCACCGCGAGCGAGCGCGGGTTTGAGCATGTTGCCAGCGTCCATCGCGCCTTCGGCCTTACCCGCGCCCACCATGGTGTGCAACTCGTCGATAAAGACGATGGTCTGGCCTTCGTCTTTGGCGAGGTCGTTCAACACAGCCTTCAAGCGCTCTTCAAATTCGCCGCGATATTTCGCGCCCGCGAGCAGCGCTGCGAAGTCGAGCGACAGCACGCGCTTGTTCTTCAGGCCATCGGGCACCTCGCCGTTGACAATGCGTTGCGCGAGGCCTTCAACGATGGCTGTTTTGCCCACACCTGGCTCGCCGATTAGCACAGGGTTGTTCTTGGTGCGACGTTGCAGCACCTGGATCACACGTCGAATCTCGTCGTCGCGACCGATCACCGGATCGAGCTTGCCCATACGCGCACGCTCGGTCAGATCGACGCAGTATTTTTTCAGCGCTTTACGTTGGCCTTCGGCCTCCTGCGAGTCCACGCCCGCGCCGCCACGCACCGCTTCCACCGAAGCGTGTAGCGTCTTTGCGTTCGCACCAGCGTCCTTAAAGATTCGTCCGGTTTCGCTCTTGTCGCTGGCGAGCACCAGCAGAAAAAGCTCCGACGCAATGAACTGATCGTTGCGCTTCATCGCCTCTTTGTCGGTCAGATTCAGCAAGCCATTCAGGTCGCGGCCGACTGTGACGTTGCCATCGCCGCCCTGCTGCCGTGGTAGTCGCTCAATGCTGGCTTTCAGGTCTTTTTCGAGTTTGCCAACGTTGACGCCGGCACGTTGCAACAGCGGTTTGGCGCCACCGTCTTCCTGTTCAAGGAGCGCCATGAGCAAGTGTTGTGGCTCGATCTGGGTCGCATCCAATCCGACCGCGATAGACTGCGCATCGGCAAAGGCCTGCTGAAATTTGGTAGTAAGTTTGTCGAAACGCATGGGGCGTCCCTCGTAGAAGTTGTTTGATCTCTATGTAGGGCTTTCGCGCGTGAATTCAACTGATCCGCGTCAAGTGGGGAGCAAATGTGCGCTGGTTAAAACGAATTTTTCTGGGTGTTATCGGCCTTCTGATGATGGTCGCTGGCGTGGCCGCCGTTTATGTGTGGCGCAGCGTACCGACGGACAACGCCCATTACGTCATCAAGGCCCCGCTCGGCGAGACTACGATCACGCTGGACGCGGAAGGAATACCGACGATTGAGGCGAAATCCGAACGCGATTTGTCGTTTGCAGTCGGCTTCATGCATGCGCGAGATCGGCTGTGGCAACTGGAAATGAATCGACGCATCGGACGCGGTGAACTCGCCGAAATCCTTGGCCCCAAAGCGCTGGAGACGGACAAATTCTTGCGCACACTGGGTGTACATCGCGCGGCGAAAGCGCAGCTGGATGGCTTTCCATCCGAGGCGAAAGCGCTTCTGCAAGCCTATGCCGATGGCGTGAACTCTTATGTCCGCGACGCGATGACTGCACGGCCTCCGGAGTTCGTCATTCTGGGTGCTCAGCCGGGGCTATGGGAGCCCGTGGACACCGTGGCGTGGGGCATCATCATGGCTTACGACCTGGGTGGTAATTGGGGCAACGAGCTGCTGCGTTTACAGATGGCCGCGCGGATGCCGGTTTCAAGGATTGACGAGCTATTGCCGCCGCAACCGGGGGACAAGTTGCCCGTGCACGGGGACTATGCGGCGTTGTACAAGGGGTTGGGAGTTTTGCCGGAGAAACTTGCCGTTACACCCTCTCCCGTAGCACGGGAGAGGGTGGGCGTGATGGCTGTCGCGACGGAGAGCCCATCAGCAGAAGATGAACCCATTTCCACCGCCCTCACCCCGGAGCCCACTGGCGACAAGCGTGTCTTGCTCTCCCGCTCTGCCGGAGAGGGAACAAAGCCAAAGCCGGTCGATGATCTGATGTTCCTCTCGGCCGGCATCGAAGGCATCGGCTCCAACAATTGGGTCGTCAATGGTGCCAATACCGCAAGCGGCAAACCGCTTCTCGCGAACGACCCCCATTTGTCGCTCGCCGCTCCGGCGATCTGGTACTACACAAAGCAAAAAGCACCGGGAATCGAGGTGACGGGTGCGACTTTGCCGGGTGGCCCGTCTGTGATTCTTGGGCGCACCAAGGGCGTGGCCTGGGGCTTCACCAACACGGGGCCGGACGTTCAGGATTTGTATCTCGAAGAGATCAATGACAAGGGCGAAGCACGCACACCTGAAGGTTGGGCGAAGCTCGCGACACGCAGCGAAACGTTCAAAGTCAAAGGCGAAGCCGACGTACAAATCACCGTGCGTGAATCGCGTCACGGCCCCATCATTTCCGACGTTCACGCACCCACCGCCAATGCGATCAACACCAAAAAATTTGCGATGGCGATGCGCTGGACGGCACTCGATGCGGACAACCAGACCGTGCTTGTCGCCGCACGCATGAACAAAGCGCAAACCACGACCGAGCTTAAAGAAGCGCTACGCGGCTATGTCGCACCGCAGCAGAACGTGGTGATGGCAGACACGCTGGGCAACACCGCTTTCATAGCGCCGGGTCGCGTGCCGATGCGTGAGCCCGACAACGACATCAACGGCCTCGCGCCATCTCCCGGCTGGGACGCGAAATACGATTGGGCAGGTTTCTTGACGTTTGAGCAGATGCCACAACAGACGGTCGCCACCTATCTCGCGACCGCCAACCAACGCATTCATGGCGATGACTATCCGCACTTTATCAGCGGTGAATGGGCGCATAAGGGTCGCAAAAATCGCATCGAGGAATTGCTCGAGGCGACGCCGAAGCATGACTCGCAGACCTTGCGTACGATTCAGCACGACGTGAAGCACACACACGACACCCCGCTGACGCAGTGGCTACCGAAACTGACCTCAAAACATCCACTCGCCGCTGATGCACGCCGTGCGCTGACCGCATTCGCGAATGATGGAATCGTCGGCCCACAGAGCGATCCAGCCGTCGCCGCCCTCGTCCATTGGGCCTGGAATCGCGAAGTCGCCCGACGAATGCTCGCGGACGAAGTCGGTACCGAGCTATTTGAGGCGCTGTTCGGACGTCGCGATTTCCGTGCTGCGGTGAACGGTGTGCTGGCGCGAAATGATGCTTGGTGGTGCGACGACAAAACCACGGTTAAAACCGAAACCTGCGACGAAATCGTCAATGCAGCCTTCGACGCCGCGCTCGATGATCTGGCAAAGCGCTACGGCAGCGATTTGACATCATGGCGCTGGGACACCGCCCATTTCGCTCGCAGCGAACACCGCCCGTTCTCCAACGTTCCCGTCCTGTCAAAACTGTTCGAAATCCGGACCCCCACGGCTGGCGACACCTACACCGTCATGGTCGGCAAAGTTCGCCTGCGAGAACCCAACCCCTTCGCCAACGAATTCGCAGCCAGCCTGCGCGCCGTTTATGACTTGTCCGTGGCCGATGCCAACGCAGCGACCATCATTTACTCCACCGGTCAGTCGGGCAACCCATTTTCGGCACATTACGGCGATCTGGTGACGCGGTGGAGCTCGGGTGGCGCGACGGCTTACGTCGATCTTGCGAAATCGAGGTCGAACGGCACAATCCGACTAATCGGTCAACCTTAGCTCAGGAGCGGCGATCCAGCTACTCAACAGCACGCTGGTTGGCGAACGCCAGACAATTCGTCCGCAAAGAAGTCGGCTGGCACATCGCGTGCAAGCAGGGGCTCACGAGGTGGTAAATATTGCGGATGGATAAGCCTTGGCGGGGTTGTTTCAAAGGGACGGCCCGATGGTTTATCGATTGAAGGTTCACGATGCTTGATGAAAATGCGATCTACAACAAAACCGATGCGGGTTTAGCCGAAGTTCAGACTCGTACGCTGGGCCTGCGTACGGAATTGCGCAGATTACTCATTTTTGTTGACGGTAAATCCCCGCTAACTCGTCTGGCGATGTTTGTGCGCGGCGCAGAAATCGAGTCGCTCATTCTCGAACTGGAAACGCAAGGCCTCATCACATCCCCAGCGCGCAGCGGTTACCGCAAGACCGAGGCCGGTGTGGCCGAGGCGCAGAACCGTTCGCTCGGGTTGCGACCCGCCTCGCGGCACTTGCAAATTCCGCTGGACGGAAAGACGCCACCGTCGCAGGTCTCCGGTCTCGTGCCTGGCCTGGACGCGAGTGCGCTGGTTGCCGATCTTGAAGTATTGGGTTTGGTGGTTGCCCCGATCGTGGCCGACGCAGCCGTGCAGCAAAGCGCTCACAGCCCCGCGCTCGTGCGACCCGAGAGCAACAGCCCGGCTGCCATTGCAAATGCCGCAGCCACCCTCTCTGTTTTGCCTCCCGATGTCGCGAGCAGGCCGCCCGTGACGCGCTCGCACCTGTTCGCCGTGCGCAGTGCCGCTGTGCGCGAATTGCAGCGTCTCTTGGGCGTGACGAAGCACGAACTATTGGACAAACTTCAGCAGCCGGAAGATTCACTGGCGCTGCGTGCGGCGATTTCGGAGGTTCACCAATCGCTTGATGAGCAGTTCGGAGTGGATACCGGACAGCATTTTCTGGACGCAGTGCGCGGCGCAGCCAGCGCAAGCAACAGCGAAAGCGCCTAAGGACTAACGTGCGTTAAATTCTGCTTGCGGATTTGGAAGTCACCCGGTCCCGTAAATGGTTTCGTAGCAGAATTTAGACAAAAATACTGTAGTAAAACTTTATGAAAATCACCTGAGTCACAGGTGGCTGTCCGTATTGATCGGCGGATTTGGAGCGATGATGTTGAATGCGAACGCGATATTTCGAAAAACCGAAGCGGGGGTTGCCGAGGTTCAGGCGCGCGCGCTGGGTCTGCGCGCAGAATTGCGCCGTCTGCTGATCCTGATTGACGGCACCTCGACGCTGACCCGGCTGGCGACTTTCGTGCGCGGCTCCGAAATCGATTTTTTGATTGCTGAACTTGAGATACAGGGTCTGATCGCTCCGGCGACTGTCGGGCAAGCGATGGCGATCACGCCCGCTGCGGCTACAACGCGGCCCGCTGCCGCGCAAACCGCGACGGCTTCGCCGATAGCTGCGCCCGCAGCGCCTAGCGATACCGACGGCGTCCTTGAACCGACAGCCGCGCAGGTTCTGGCCGTACGACGCACGGCGGTGCGCACTTTACACGATATTCTTGGCCCAGAAGCTGACGCACTCGCCTTGAAGATTGATCAGTGCAAAAGCGCTCAGGAACTGCGGGTGACCATTACCGAGGTGCGACAAAATCTTGATCGCCAGATGGGGGTTGCCGTCGGCCAACGCTTTCTTGATGCCGTACGCGGTGCAGCGGCAGAAGGCGTTCGCTAGGCTGATCGCGCCTCCGGCGCATCGAACGCGTTTTGCGCACTTTTTGGCTTTTCGCGCTGACTTCACGGCAGTTCGTCGCATCGCATGAAACTCTCCGCAACCGCGCTGCTACGCTTGCGGCATGAAACAACAAGCGAACATTTTTCGATGGCAACCTGTTGCTGCTGCGAGCGCCAGGTCGTATCTGTTACTGACGGCGACGATGCTGACGGTGGCGGCGAACCTGGTGGGTTGCAATGCGCACAAGCCGAATGCACAGAGCGCCGCGATCAATTTTTCCGATTGCCGACTAAAGCGCATTGACTCGGTGGCGCGCTGTGCGATGGTGGCCGTGCCAGAGGACCACAGCGACAAATCTGGCGCGGGTAAGTTGATCAACATTCACGTTGCCGTGCTCCCTGCCTTAGCCCGTAACCCCGAAGGCAATCCCGTTTATTTCTTTGCGGGCGGGCCGGGTCAAGCAGCCAGTGATATTGGCGGGCTGGTGAGCGCGTTAGGCGATCTGCGCAAGAGTCGCGACATCGTGCTGGTTGATCAACGTGGTACGGGTAAGAGCAAAACACTTACCTGTGACTCAACTGCCGCCGACCCGAACGCCGATCCGCTGAAGGAGGCGTTTAGCAACTCCGACGCATCGGTGCTGCGCGATTGGGCCAAGTGCGTCGCGACACTCAAAGGCAACGCCGCTACGCATCGCACTGACGACTATATCGATGATCTGGAGTGGGTACGCAAGGCGCTCGGCCACGACAAGATCAACGTATGGGGCGGCAGCTATGGCTCGCGCGTAGCGCTGCGGTACATGAAGCGCTATCCGTTAAGCATTCGTGCGGCGGTGCTCGACGGAGTGGCTCCAACCAGCCTTCATCTGCCCGACGACGCGCTCGCTACCTCCGAGGCGGAGCTGCGATCAACGCTGGCCGCCTGTGCGGAAAGCGCGGGTTGCGCCAAGGCGTACCCCAATATTTTGGCGACTTTCGACACCCTGCTTGCCGAGCTTCGCACGACGCCGCGCACAGTCAATTTCGCGCATCCCGCCAGTGGCAAACTGATCACTGGCATCGTCTCTGATCGCTCGCTGGTGTCGCTCGTCTGGCCGTTGTTGTACATGCCGGAGGGCTCCCGCATGGTTCCCAGTCTGATTGCTCAGGCCGCGCAGGGAAATTTCGCGCCGCTTGCCGCGACGATGACCGCATCATCCATCGGCGAGGGCGACATCTCCATTGCACAACGCTTTGCTGTTATGTGCGCCGAAGACATGCTGGGTCGGACGCCTGCGCCCAACCCGCGATTTCAGGCGCTGAACGATCTGTTTTACGGCTTCTGCAAAGGCTTTCCGAGCGGCAAAGTTGCACCCGAGTTTTTCGAGGCAACGACGAGCGATATACCAACGCTCTTGCTCTCCGGCACGCAGGATCCGGTGACGCCGCCTGCGCAAGGCTCGCTCGCCGCCAAGACTTTGTCCAACAGCAAACACATCGTAGTTGCGGGTGTTGGCCACATCACATCACCGCAACCGTGCGTGCGACGAATCATCACGAAATTTGTCGAAGCAGGCAATATTGCCGCCGCCAGCGACGCCTGCGAAGCGGACCTGAAACTGCCACGTCCGCTGTTCTACACGTCCCCGCTGGAGGCCAAGCCATGATTGAAATCGAAGGCCTCTGCAAGCGCTTCACGGTTCGCGAGCGCACCTCGGCGTTTGCGTTGAAAGCAAGCACACGAATCGTGACCGCAGTGGACAACGTAAGTTTTAACGCGAAGGACGGTGAAGTCACGGGCCTGCTCGGTCCAAACGGTGCTGGAAAGACAACAACGCTGCGTATGCTCTCAACGCTCTTGTCGCCCGATGCGGGCAGCGCGCGAATTGACGGCGCAGACCTCGTCAGCGAGCGCGCGAAAGTGCGTCAACGGCTGGGCGTTCTGGGCGACGCAAAAGGCTTGTACTGGCGGCTCACGGCGCGTGAAAACATCAACTACTTCGGTCGCTTGCAAGGCTTGTCGTTGCCGGACTCAGAGCGGCGCACCCGCGTTCTCATTGACGAACTCGGGCTGCACGATCTCGCAGATCGTCCGACCCAGGGGTATTCGCAGGGCGAGCGTATGAAAGTCGCCATTGCGCGGGCACTCGTTCACAACCCGCAAACGGTATTGCTCGATGAACCTACCAACGGCCTCGACATCATGTCCACACGCAGCATGCGCGAGCTGATTCGCGGGCTCAAAGCCCAGGGCAAATGCGTGCTTTTTTCAAGTCACATCATGCAAGAAGTCGCCGCCCTGTGCGACCGCATTGTGATTATCAATAAAGGGCGCGCCGTGTTCTCGGGCACACCGCAAGAAGTGCTCGCAACGACCGGGCTCGACAGCCTTGAAGATGCGTTTGTGAAGCTCATCGGCAGCGAAGAAGGGTTGTTCGCATGAGCGCATTCTCGCTGACCCGTTTATCAATCGTCGCCCGCAAGGAAATCGTTGATCTGCTGCGAGATCGCAAGAGCATTTTTCTGGCACTGTTCGGTGTTGCGATTTCCGGGCCACTGGTCGTCTGTCTTCTGTACTTCGTCGCGCAGTCGATTCAGGGCCGTATCGAAAAGATCACCGCGCCCATCGTAAACGCGCAATTTGCGCCGGATTTGGTGCGCTACCTTGAACGTCGCGGCATCAAAGTGGAAGCCGATCCGCCAGACTATGAAGCGCGCGTAAAAAATGGCGAGCTTGATGTCGCACTGGTGGTCGAGCCAAACTTTGCCGAAGCGCTCGCCAGCGGCCGTCAAGCGACGATCACGCTGGTCACGTTGTCGAGCCGCGAGCGCTCTGCGCCAATTGCCGGACGACTCACTGGCGAGGTGCGCGGCTATGCCACGATGATCGGGAACGAACGCATGATTTTGCGGGGCATCGCCCCGGCGGTCGCGCGACCGGTTCAATTGGAAGAACTTGATCTGTCAAGCGTCGAACAGCGCAGCGCACGTTTCCTGCAAATGATGAGCTTCTACGCACTGTTTGCCGGGCTCATGGGCGCAATCGCGGCGGCGCTGGATGTGACCGCTGGGGAGCGCGAACGGCAGACAATGGAGCCTCTGCTTACAACGCCAGTCGCAGTCGCGGAGCTTGCGCTCGGAAAGTGGCTGGCAGTGGCCTTAGTCAACCTGCTGGCAGTCACAGCGTCGATGCTCGGCTTTTTAATCGCGTTGAAATTGGTGCCGCTTGGAAAACTTGGGCTGCCGTTTAATTTCGGAGCGCGCGAGTTCACCGGTTTCATGGCCGTCTTGATTCCGTTTGCGTTCATGGTGCCCGGCGTCTTGCTCGCTTTTGGCGCAGCGGGCAAGACGGCGAAAGAAGCGCAGAGCTCACTCACACTGGCCGTGTCGCTCGTTGGCCTGCTGCCGCTCATCAGCTGGTTGCGGCAGACCAAAGCCCCGTGGTGGGATGTGTGGGTGCCGGTGAACGGGCAGTTTGCCGTGCTCTCGAAGGTGCTGCGTGCCGAGGCGATTCTGCCGCTCGAGTGGGCCGCGATGTGGGCCGTGCCTGCGCTGATTTGCCTCGTGGCGCTCATCGCTTTCGCGCGGCGGCTGGGTGATGAGAAAATGCTGGCAGGGCGCTAACAGCTTTTTAGGTTAAACGACCTTTAAACGAGGGCTGATAGCAATTTTTGCCCGAAGTCGACTTATAATTTTTTCGCCTCCAGCCCCAACGTGTTGGTTCTTTCGCCATAAAGCGGATGACCTCATGCCGACGTCACCGGCAACGCGGTCGTGTACTTGATTTGCTCCATGGCGAACGACGAGCTGACATCAAAAAGCTCGGTTGAGCGGATGAGCTTCTTGTACACGAGGTCATAGCCTGCAATATCGGGCACGACGACGCGCAGCAGGTAATCGATGTCGCCGCTCATGCGGTAGAACTCGACGACTTCCGGGATCGCGCTGACGGCGGCGGCAAATTGCTCCAGCCATTTCACGTTGTGCTGCCGCGTTTTGATCGAAACGAACACGGTGACGCCGACGTTTAATTTTTGCGGATCGCAGAGCGCGACGCGGCGCGTGATGTAGCCCTCGGCTTCCAGCCGCTGCACGCGGCGCCAGCACGGCGTTTGCGTCAGATTGACCTGCTCGGCCAGCGCCGCAAGCGCGAGCGTGGCATCGACCTGCAGGAGCTCCAAAATCTTCTTATCTACCTTGTCGAGCAAAAATCTCTCCTTAATTTACGATTTTGTAGATTTTAATGCTCGCGCAGCGGAGCGAACAAGGCAAACTTGCAAACGCGTCGCGCGCTGCAAACCCTATGATTTTGTTATCCAATCAGCGCCCGTTCAGAGCCCATTTAGCCATGCAAAACCGCTCACTTCTCACCGCCGTCAACCGCGCTTTTGCCGAGCATCCGGCGTCAGTCGGCGAGTCGTACGGCGAACATTTTGTGGTGGCGGGCAGCTTCGGGTGGGCGCTGTTCAAAGCAAGCCTTGCCTGCTTTGTTCACGCGGTGTTGCCGTTTGCGTTCGAGAAAACGGGTAGCAGAGCCATCACCGAATTGCACACGCGCATGGTGATGAAACGTAACCAGCATTGATGCCAGAGGCGCGGCAAAAGCCGCTGTGCCGCGCCAACAGGTAGCACGGGCGGTCGCGGCAGAGCCGCTCCTACAGGTCTTGCTAGGCTTTCGCGATGTGACTGGTCACCGCGTCAATTACTTCTTCCGGATGATCGGCCGTTGCCTCGGTCGGCCCTTCGTTGAGCCGCTTCTGCATTACGCCCACATCCAGATCACCGACCCAGCGCGCAACCACTAAAGTCGCCACGCCATTGCCAATCAGATTTGTCAGCGCACGCGCCTCGGACATGAAGCGATCAATGCCCAGAATCAGCGCGAGCCCCGCGACGGGTACGCCGCCGACGGCGGACAGGGTTGCCGCGAGCACGATGAAGCCGCTGCCGGTCACGCCCGCCGCGCCTTTGGAGGTCAAAAGCAGCACCGCGAGCAGGGTCAGCTGCTGCGTCAAGGTCATCGGCGTGTTGGTCGCCTGCGCGATGAACACGGCCGCCATCGTGAGATAGATCGAAGTGCCGTCAAGATTGAACGAATAGCCGGTCGGAATCACGAGACCGACGGTGGATTTT